>NZ_JAPZQM010000698.1:0-4624 GCF_027530565.1 Microcystis sp. LE19-10.1B
GTTTCGGGGCAGAAAATCAGCAAAAACATGGCTACAGAGGGAATCCCTTACTCTAGAGATTAATGACACTATCTGTTAAAATCAGGTTAGCGATCACTATACAGCCAACTCTACGGAATCGCTCTACTCCAGATACAGTCAACGGTACAGCCATTTTCAAGTGAAAAATGTACCCAGTAGTCTCTTTTCAATTTTTTCTTAGAAGCGACCTGCAGTAAGGGTTTTGTTAATTTTTTAGTATTTACGTATGGGGGAAGTCCAGGTATAATGGAAGGTTTTGCTTTTTTCTCGATTTTTAGATTGAAGTGGAAAAGATCTCTTGCAAAAGGATATATCTTGATTACTTTTGCAAGAGATCTAGTGCCTTGTCAATCTCAGTTGCCGCATCTTTAATCCTGACAACGTAGCAACTGCTGCCGCCATTGTTGAAAAAGCCGTAAACAGCATGAACGAGGTAGTTGTGTTTTGTATCTTGAGAGAAGTCTCCGAAGAACTGCTTGAACTGGCTGAAGTTTGTGCACAGTTTCACTATACCAGCCTCGATCGGCAAGAAGGTAATGATTTGGTAGTAGTGCCGTAGCCCTCTTGCTTACCTGGTATGAATTGTGTAAAATATTTATGAATAAAAATAATTGGAACCCGCTCAGTCTTTAAACCTCTAGCTTGCTCATGACTTTTCTGATAAATATCTTTTTCTGGCTCCTGTCTGGCTTACTGAAATATCAGTCTAGCACCGAACAAAGTACCCCCTTCACCTCCGTTCCCCTGTCAAGCGTTGTGGTTCTCACCATAGGATCAAGAATGGTTCTATTCCTAAGGGAAAACCCAAACGTCAAGGTAAAGAATGTGGTCGTCAGTTTGTGATCAATCCCACTAATAAAACCGTATCTGACGAAACCAAACAATTAATTGATCAACTCTTGCTCGAACGAATTTCCTGACGAGTAATTGCTAGAGTAACAGGGGTAAGTTGGTCATGGTAACAAAATTATGTCAACAATAAACTGGCGGCTGTCCCCCGTCAAATAAAGGTTTCAGACAAACCAAAAGGTAAATTGGTTAGAGAATGCGATGAAATGTGGTCTTGGGTTTTTTCTAAGACGATAAAGGTCTATATTTGGCGGTTAATTGATAGAAATACAAGGGAAATTATTGGTGGCTATGCGCGGAGATAGGAGTCGTCAATCAGCCAAAAAACTTTGGGACAGTTTACCAGGTTTTTACCGACAATGCGCGGTTGCTTACACAGACTTTTGGGAGTCATATAAGACAGTAATTCCCAGTAAACGTCATCGACCAGTCGGGAAAGAAACTGGTCAAACTAATCCTATTGAAAGATTAAATAATACCTTTCGACAAAGGATTTCTCGGTTGGTGAGAGAGAGTCTATCTTTCTCTAAAAAAATGGAGAATCACGTTGGGGAGCCCTTTGGTATTTTATCCATGACTACAATGCACACCTGGCAAAGGATTAAGCCGCCATCACTACTACCGAATCACCACCGGTTTCAGAATCTGGATTCCGTCGGGGATTTCCGAAAGTTCCAGAAGAGCGATAATTGCGATGATTAAGCCAATAATTGGCACATTTATCGGCGTTGTCAGATCAGAAGCTGATAACTGATTACTTCCTCAGTAGTTCTTCGGCATTTTGCAGGATTTCGAGGACTTGTTCGGCACTAATCAAGCGTTTTAGCACCACTTGCCCGATGGTGGGGACAGTATCGGCAATTTCGGCACTCTTGGGGGCAACTTCTACCATAATCACGGCTTCTTCCACCTTATAAAGCCATAAAACCTGTTCTCCCTCTAAAATACCGATATTTAATCGCTCTATCTGCGGTGGTCGTCGCCAACTACTCGCATGGTCCCACAAACCGCCAAATTCCCACACCCGTCCTATTGTCCAACCTGCCGTTAAGAAAAAATATTTCACTTTGTTACTCAATCTAGAATCAATCTCTAGCTTTCTGGCTTAATTAGTTTTCAGCCGTCAAATTTTATCAGCTTTTTAGCCATTAGCCATTAGCCATCAGCCGGAATAGGCAATAGGCAATGGGCAGCTTTGTTCTCCCTGGGTGCATCCCACATTTGCAGAAATACCGACAATCAGCAATTATCAGTGACTTTTAAATTATTACAGATATATCAGCAGCTGTCTGTAAGCATCCCACCGAAAAACTAATGCGCTCCGGGGTTTGGGGGGTTCTACCCCCCAAAAGCTTGGATTGAGGGAAAAAATCGAAAGTAACGCCCGACTTTAGCAGAGAGTTTCCCCTTAAAAATCCCAACTTAGTAGATTTACAAAAATGAGATGCACCCGTTCTCCCTGCTCCCCGCTCGTCAATTCATAATTTATAATTCATAATTCCCACTTCCCACTCCTGTCTCCTATGACGGCGGCTCTTCTGGTTTCTGTGTGGAAACGAGGTCTATACTGATAGTTTATTTAACCAAATAGTCCTAAAAGTCTTTCCCAGTAAACATTTCACGATTTCATAAGCAAAAATTATCACACAAAGTCGAGAAGAGCCTGACGGCTAATAGCTAGTTAACGTCCCGTTAATTTCACTACCCCAATCCCCCCAAAGTATAGACCCAAGACCGCCCCTGCTAACAGGGATTGGGTGAGAGGATCTGTGGAAGGGGTTAAAATTGCGCCTAAAATCACCGCACCCAAAACCACGAAACGCCAACCCGATAACATCGTTTGCGAGGAAATAATGCCTAAAAAGCTCAAAATCAATTGAATAACGGGAATTTGAAAGGCGATGCCGGTACTAAACAGCAAAAGTAAGACAAATTCAAAATAGCGCTCGATCGACCAAGCTTGTTCGACCACTTCGGCCCCATAATTGACAAAAAAGTTTAAAGCGGCGGGAATCAGGGCAATATAGGCAAAAAATAAACCAGCAAAAAATAAAACACTCGATCCTAAGACTACCGGGACAATTAAACGCCGTTCGCGACGGGTTAACCCCGGCAGCACAAAGAGGATAATTTGTAAGAGAATGACCGGACTAGCCACCAGTATGCCGCTATATCCAGCTACTTTTAGGGAGACGAAAAAAAATTCTCCCGGAGCTAACTGCAAAAATTTTACCCCTTGGGCGGGAACTTCCAGCACTTGTACTAGGGGTTTAACGAAGATAAAACATCCCACCGCACCTACAGCCACGGCAATTAAACTATAAAAAATCCGGCGCCGCAATTCCTCCAAGTGGTCAAATAAGGACATTTCCACTTCTCCGGGCAATTCGTCGAGAAATTCGGTACTGTCTGGGGGCGGGGTTTTTACTTCTGTCGATGACATGGCTTTCGCTCGATCGTTCTCTACTCAAGCCTTTATCCTAGCATTGATAGGGGATGGGGGTTCGGGGTTCGGGGTTCGGAGTTCGGAGACAGAATTCAGGATAATAAATCAAAGTTGCCCCCCACTTCCCCACTTCCCCACTCCCCCACTCCCCTTAAAAAAAATTTGCTATGATCTAGGAACTTGTTTAGTATTTGGTAAAAATAACCATAAATGCCGCCGTGTTCACAACTGTTCAACCCACAAATCGATCGAGCTTACCTGATGACCTATTTACGGCAATTAAAGAGCTTAAACGGGAATTAAACGCCGTTATTCTGGCTCACTACTATCAAAATTCTGACATACAGGATATAGCTGATTATATTGGTGATTCTCTCGGTTTATCCCAACAGGCTGCCCGAACGCCAGCAGATGTGATCGTATTTGCGGGGGTTCACTTCATGGCAGAAACAGCTAAAATCTTAAACCCAGATAAGTTGGTATTGCTGCCGGATTTAGATGCAGGATGTTCTTTAGCTGATAGTTGTCATCCTGAAGATTTTGCTCGTTTTAAAGCCCAATATCCCGATCATATCGTGATTTCCTATATCAATTGCAGTGCAGAAATTAAGGCCATGAGTGATATTATCTGCACCAGTTCCAACGCAGTCAAAATAGTTAATCAAATCCCTGCCCATCAACCGATTATCTTCGCTCCCGATCGCAATTTAGGCCGTTACGTCAGTCAGCAAACTGGTAGAGATTTAGTTCTCTGGCAGGGTAGTTGTATTGTCCATGAAACTTTTTCCGAACGCAAGATAATAGAATTAAAAGTTGCCCATCCAGAAGCAAAAATTATCGCCCATCCTGAGTGTGAATCATCGGTTTTACGCCATGCCGATTATATTGGTTCCACGACGGCACTATTAAATTATTCCCTGAAAAGTTCTGAAAAAACCTTTATTGTCGCCACAGAACCGGGGATTATTCACCAGATGCAAAAATCGGCCCCAGAAAAACTATTTATACCCGCACCAGGTTTGAATAACTGTGCTTGTAATGAGTGTCCCTACATGAGACTGAACACTCTCGAAAAATTGTATCTCTGTATGCGAGATACAACTCCAGAAATTACTATTTCTGAAGATTTAAGAGTTAAGGCACTGTTGCCGATTCAAAGAATGTTAGAAATGTCTTAATCAGTTATCAGTTATCAGTTATCAGTTATCAGTTATCAGTTATCAGTTATCAGTTATCAGTTATCAGTTATCAGTTATCAGTTATCAGTTATCAGTTATCAGTTATCAGTTATCAGTTATCAGTTATCAG
>NZ_JAPZQM010000277.1:0-14037 GCF_027530565.1 Microcystis sp. LE19-10.1B
CAGGTGGTCAACTACCTAATTTTCAGGGAAAAAGTACCTGAATTTTCCCCTCAATCACTCCAATGGTCGGCACTTTTTGAGGTCAAAAAAGTCTAAAAGTATTATCCAACAAGGTTTTTATATTTATTCAGCAAACCCTAACTATAATGAGCTATTTATACTCTTATCGCCATAACTTGACCCAATTATTAGAAGAAATTAATTTACAGAAACCTGCGATCAAAATTCCTACCTTTGTTACTCATGACTTGGTAGATACTTATCAAATTTGTCGTCTAATTGATGATTTCATTTTTGAATATTTTCAAGAAAATAGAAAAACAGACACAGACATTGCAGACAATAGGGATCAAAAAATCGATGATGCTTTGGAGGAGTTCCAGTCTAAAGTAGTTGAAAAAATCCTGAAAGAAAAACAGGATTTTAAAAATATATCTCTCAAAAAGAAGAAAGGATTTAAAAATATTTTTGAGTTTGCTCAATGTGAAAACTTGTACTTATCGAATAAATATGTCAATCTTATCTCGGAAAGTCTAGGTCATACTTTAGAAGAAATTGCTTCTATTAGTTCACAGGTTTTTGTACCAGAAAAAATTCTAAATTTTAAAATCAAAGGTGTGGATTTAGTAGTTTTTAATCAAGGAATAATCAAATACACTCAATTAAAAACTAAAAAAGATACTCTTACTGGTAGCCAGAGTGATCGGAGTATCAATGAATTAAAAATAAATCCTAACTCAGTTTTTGCCGCTGCTTTAGATATGGGCAATTCTTGGACAATTAGCAAAACCAAAGCTAAAGAGAATAATATTGAGCTATTAGCAGGGCAAGCTTTTTGGTCAATGTTGGACTTAGATTATGAAACTATCCTGAATAAGTTAAAGATGACAGTCAGGAAAATCGAAAAAAAACTTTATCAAGTTTAGCTACTTTGATGTATAATAGAGAGGTAGATAAGTTGTTAATTATTGGTTATGACTCAGGTAAATCTACAAAAAGCCGCTAATATTCTCGGTGTAACTACCGCAGAAATACTAACATGGCAAAAGAAAAAATTAATCAAAGGTCAGAAAATCAATCAAGTTGATTGGTTATTTGATCTCGAGCAATTAACCAATCTTAAAAATAACCAATCCCCCAGAGAATTGAGAATTTTACAAACTGTTGAGCCAACTAATTACACGGTTATCGAATTATTTGCTGGCTGTGGTGGTATGGCTTTAGGTTTAGAAAATGCGGGACTAAAAACGCAATTACTGGTGGAAATTAATCAAGATTGTGTTAATACTTTAAGACTTAATCGACCGCAATGGAATGTTATAAATCAAGACATAAAAAAGATTAAATTTTCCAATTTTAGAGACAAAATAGATATTGTAGCTGGAGGTTTTCCCTGCCAACCTTTTAGTTATGCTGGGTTAGGAAAAGGATTAGAAGATTTGAGAGGAAGCCTATTTTTTGAATTTGCTCGTTGTTTACAGGAAGTGCAACCTAAAATCGCTATAGCCGAAAATGTTCGAGGATTATTAAGCAATAAAAAAGGAGAAACTCTGCAATTAATGCTGCAAGCTTTACAGGAAATCGGTTATTATGCTGCTTATCAAGTTTTATCGGCTCAATTTCTTGATGTTCCCCAAAAAAGAGAAAGATTAATTATTATCGCCACCCGTCAAGACCTAAATATTAAACCGATTTTTCCCCAATATAGAAACTATACTATTTCTCTGAAAAAAGCTCTAGAGAATTGTCCAAGTTCTCCAGGAGTAGAATATAAAGAAAGAAAAAAAGAGATTATGTCCTTAGTTCCCCCAGGAGGAAATTGGCGGAATTTGCCGATGGATATTCAAAAAGAATATATGAAAAATAGTCTCAAAAATCACGGCGGACGGACAGGATATGCTAAAAGATTATCTTGGGATGAACCGGCTTTAACTATTACCTGTAGTCCGGCACAAACCCAAACAGAAAGATGTCATCCCCAAGAAACTCGTCCTCTGACTGTGAGAGAATATGCACGAGTGCAGTCCTTTCCCGATGATTGGCAATTTACCGGTAATTTAACCTCTCAATATCGACAGATTGGTAACGCGGTTCCCGTGAATATGGCCTATCATCTTGGTGGCTGTTTAATTAATATGTTGCAGGGGGATTATCTGGGGGAAACACAGCCAAAAACCGAACAGTTAAGCATTCCGGGATTAGAAGTTAATTAATTTTGACTAAAAGTAAATAGTTTTTACCTAATCAGCAACAGCAGCAGAAAAATTAAGTAGTTATACTAAATCCGTTGAGTAACGCACAGAAAACGGGTTTCTCCGAGAAACCCGTTTTCTACTCATGCACTCATGCAAAAAGGGGAATGAATAATCAGTCTTTAATAACCAGATTTAGTATAACTACTTCTTGCATGAGTTCCTATCCTCAGCCAGAAATTGATTTTGTCCGATTTTACTGTCCGGGATCTGTAGGGTTGATTCATGAATCAACCCTACCCCACCAGAAATTGATTTTGTCCGATTTTACTGTCCGGGGGGAATAACCTCTAATGGAATACTTTCAGTTTCTCCATCTTTAGATGGATTGACATCGGGACTTTGTTCTGCATCTGGAGTTTTTTCCACCGCTTTGGTTTCTGAGGTGGGGGGATTTTCGGGGGGTGCTTCTGGACTGGGGTTATTTTCCGGGATGGGGGTGAATTCCACCGGGGTTTCCCTTTCAGGAGAGGGGGAAACTTCGGGGGAAGGTTCGATATTACGGGTACTTTCCGCGGGAGTTTCTTCTATCCGGGGAGATTCTGGGGTAGTTGCGGGGGTAGTTGCGGGGGTGTCTTCCCTGGTTTTTTGTTCTTCCTGGGGACAGGCTGCCGATTCTAAACCGAGATGACATCGGACTTCCTCCCGTCCCAAAGACACGGCAATTCCCGACACCGACATTAACAAAGCTAGGATGGGTAAGATATTGTTCATAAAATTAGACTTGATTCTACTCCTCGACATCACATTATCTATTTTAGATAAGTAGCTGGTTATAATTAAATTAAAAATGGATTTTAGGTTCGATCCCCCCTGCCCCCCTTGATAAGGGGGGTGCCGATCCCCCCTTAGTCCCCCCTTAATCCCCCCTTGATAAGGGGGGCATCTGATAATTTTTAACGCCTACCTACTTAGGATCGAATTGATATTGAGAACCCTTTGGCCCCTCATTGCCGCGATTAGCACGCACCAAGGGAACTTGATTAAAAATGTTAAAATCCGTGGTGCTTCCCTGCAAGGTGATTCCTCGATTTAAAGTTTCGACTACAGTAGCACGGTCAGAACTTTTAGCGATCGCTTCCCCTAATACTTTCATACTATCGTAGGCGGTAGCAGTACGCCAACTGACGCGACCGCGCCAACTTTTCAGCGCATCTTTAGCAAAAGGATCCGTTGCTTGGAAACTCCAAGGTACTGCTAGAACTAATCCGTCGATGCTATCTGCTCCTTGAATAAGGATATCGGGTGTATAAAGTTCATTTCCGCCTAATAATAGCATTCCAGACGATTCTTGGGCAATAGCCACGGCTTGATCAATGCGATCGCCATCTTTACTCAAGGCCAAAAATACCACCTTAGCGCCGGCTTGTCTTGCCTGATCTATGGCAGTTTTAGCATTAAAATTGGCTTTAGTTGTGTCTATTTCCTTAACTATCTTGCCTCCTGGTTGCTTTATTGCTTTAGCAAAGGAATCCCTTAATTTTTGACTATAGGGACTATCGGAATTATAAAAAAGAACCACTGAGGGAGACTTCTCTTGCTGACTAGCATAATTAGCCAAAGTTTTGGCCACTGCTTCCAGATAACTGCCTAAAACTTCCTGAGATTTATCTTTAAGGGGAATAGTTTTCAGGGTTGCATTTCCCGTTTGACTGACACTGGTAGTCAGGGGAGAAAGAATCGCTAATCCTTCTTTTTCGTAACTTTCAATCGCTTTTTGACTAAAAGGATCGATTCCGTGGCCCATAACTGCCAAAACTTGACCGGATTGAATCAGATCATCGGCTATCGCTTTTGATTGTAACCCACCACCATCATTAGCGATGACTATTTCCAAAGGATTACCCGGATTAGAATTATTAAACTCCTCTTGATACCTTGCCACACCTCGGAGAATTTCCTTGGCGCTGTTGGGGTCGTTAGCGATGGGGACAACGACGGCTATAGTATGTTTATTACCCTTTTGTCTAGCTTTGGCGTTATTGTAATAGATTTTGCCCTCCGGATCGTTTGCTTGGGGAGTGGCCGCCAGTTGGTAAACTGCGATCGCATTTGCCCAATCTTCCTTTTTAAAGGCCGCTGCGCCTTTTTCTTTATTAGGAGTGGAATTAAGCAGTATTTTCTCACCTTGGCTAAATAAATCGGGATTTTTAGCCGTATTACTCACAAAAGTTGCCTTAGATTGCCTATCTGGGGTTTTTTCCCCGACAACTGGGGAAGTATCGGGTTTGGGAATGAGCATTTGCAATAGACTCCAACCCCCTAAACCTGCGGTTAAAGCGGTAATTATCAAAGCGAAGGGAAGTAACCAGTTAGATTTTTGGCCGACTCTAGTTGTACCCCCCGGGGACACCACCACCGTGGTTTTAACCGTCGTTGTTACGGGATCCATCGCTTCCCTAGGTAGGCCACAGATAGGACAATCAGGAGTAGTATTTTCGCAGGGTTCATGACCTCCCGCAATCGCTTGCGGATAAGTTTTACCATCTTTAGGGATACCGTCACATTGCCAAGTAGTCATGATTAGGGTTTGCTGAAAAAGTTTGTTGGTGGGGTTAGGAGTCAGGAGATAGGAGTCAGGAGACAGGAGACAGGAGATAGGAGATAGGAGTCAGGAGTCAGGAGTTAGTATTCTCCCCAATTCCCAATTCCCACTTCATAATTCATAATTCATAATTCATTATTCCCACACCCCACACCCCACACCCCACACCCCACACCCCACTTCATAATTCATTATTCCCAACCCCCCATCTCTCCACTTCCCCACTTCCCCATTTCCCTCTTAACTATTCCCTAGGGCCTGATAAAGTAGATAGAGGACGTTGTCGTAAGCTTTGGAAATAGAGGCCACCGATAAGCAGTAAAAAGAGGATATAGGCAACAATTTGACTGATATAGAGGTTTTGACGATAACCAAACAGAGATTTGAGGAGGAGTCCGGGGAAAGTGCGATCGCTCAAAATTTGGGAACCGTCCCAAACTTGAAAACCGAGAAGACAGGAGGAGGGGAGAGAAGGACAGAAATGGCGATAAAAAGGGTCAATTTCACTTAAAAGACTGATTCCTGCGTCGATATGTTTCAAAACACCGATGAGTAATCCCGCAACGATTAAGAGGAGGAAAGTCCCCATAATTTGGAAAAAGAGACGGATATTAATTTTTACTCCCCCCGCAAATAGGAGAATTCCCAACAAAGTCGCCATACTTAACCCCGCTATCGCACCGAAGGTTTGGATCTGCCAATCTTTTTGGAATTGGGCCAGGATAAAAAGGACAGTTTCAAATCCCTCCCGCAAGACAGCGATAAAAACGAGCAGAAAAATCGCTTTTCCTGCCCCATTTTCCGATTTTAAACCCGCTTTTACCGCACTTTCTACCTCAGATTTCAAAGATTTGGCCTGTTGAGTCATCCAAATTAACATCCAACTCAACATCAAAACGGCAATCAGTCCAAAAGTGGCGGCCAGTAATTCCTTGAGCATTGGTACGAATGGACTAGGAGAAGCATCCACTTGCAAAAGGATTCCCCCTAGCAAAATACCGACCAAAACACTAGCGACCACTCCCGCACCAATACCACGATACACCCATGAGTTAAGTTGCGATCGACCCGATTTTTGTAAACAAGCGAGGACAATTCCCACCACTAAAGCGGCCTCGAAACCTTCCCGGAGAGTGATAATAAAAGTCGGTAAAGCGGAACTAAGATTCATAAGCTAGTGGATAAACTCTAGCTTTGATCCTAGCTTAAGCAAAATCCCGCAGCATCTTGCGAATTTCCAGATTGTGTAATTCTTCTTGTCCGATCATACCGCGGGCGAATTCTTCTAGGTAAATACTGGCATCTTCAACGGTTTCTAGGAGTGCTTTGTACAAATCAAGGGATTTTTTCTCATGATTGAGGCTCTCACTCAAGATTGCTTTGATATTGTGTTCATAGCTTTCCTCGATGGGGGCAATTTTTAAGCTAGGATGACCTTCTAAACCGGTGAGAATTTCCCCGACTTGTTGCGCGTGGGTGAGGGACTCCGTGGCCTGAGTCTGGAAAAATTGGACGATAGGGATGCGATGGGGACCTGTCACCATCAGGGAATAGTGGGTGTAACGGACAACTCCCGCTAGTTCAAATTCCATGATTTCGTTCAGTTGTTCGATGGTTTTGTCTCTGTCTAGTTCTCGCATAAGATTCTCAATAATTTTTCTCTAATTGCAATTGTAGCTAATCCAAACCGGCTAAATGAATCTAAAAACCTTGTTGGCTAATACTAAATCCGTTGAGTATGGGCTATGTATGAGAACAGGCAAAAGGCAATAGGCAATAGGCAATAGGGAGAATAAATAATCAGTTTTTGATAACCGGATTTAGTATAATATCTTTAGGCTTTTTTGCCGTCAAAAAACTGCCAGCCATTTGAGCAATCGGGGGGAATTTTTAGGCACTTTTTCCTGAAAATGCCTAAAATCCCACACACCCCACGAAAAACCCTTTCAGCAAACCCTAGGTAATGCAAAAAGATTTTAGCTGGGGGAATAGCAACTCAAGAGGTCATTAAAGGTTTCATTTTGCCTTAAACCATCGAAAACAAAGTTATTACGCGCTAATTCGCCACATATATCCGGTTCTATGTCCATGGCTTCGCGTAAACAGTCGATCGCTTTTTGTTGTTGACCGAGGGCGGCATAACAGCAGGCGGCATTATACCACGCATAGCGATCATCTTGATCGATTTTTAACGATTCTTCATAACAGGCGATCGCTTCTGTTAAACGCTGTAATTCCTGTAGGATCACACCCTGTTGGTACCAGGACCAGTAATCTTGCGGTCGGATATCGAGGGCGGTACGATAATTAAATAAAGCCTCTTGGGGATTGCCCCAATCCCGGAAAGCGTCGCCGCGACGATACCAGGCCCAATAATCCCGGGGTCGCGCTCCCAAGGCCAGATCATAGGAAGTGATAGCGCGTTCGTAGTTTTTGAGCAATCGATAGGCATCCCCTTGCCGGTAGGCAGCCCAATAGTCCCCCGGACTATGACTTAGGGCCCGTTGAAAACAAGCGATCGCTTTTTCGTAGTCCTTTAATTCCTGTAGATAAACACAACCTTGATCGTACCAAGCCCAATAGTTATCATCCTTTACCTGTGCGGCGTTAGCATAACTTTGAGCCGCTTCTTCATACATTCCCAAGTCTTCTAGTATCATACCCCTTTTGTACCATGCCCAATAATCATCTGGATAATATTCTAAGGCTTTTTCGTAGCTGATTAAGGCTCCAAAATAGTCCATTCTTTCTTTTAAAATATTGCCTTGGTCATACCAGTCCCGATAGGTATCCGGACGGCATTCGAGCGCTCGATAGACAGTGAGTAGATAGGTCATAGTTATTAATCGATAGTAAGTAGGGAGGCACAATTATTTGTAGGATGGGTTAGCGGTAGCGTAACCCATGCGGGGGTTGGGTTTCATGCTTCAACCCAACCTACGTTCATCTTATATTTAATTCCACCCACCTACTTAATTAGAGCCGTCAGTCTTATCAGTTATCAGTGGGAGTGTTGGGTGAGCAGTGGGTGCTTTTTCCCTGAAAATTAGGTAGTTGACCACCTGAAAATCGATAAAACCCCACACCCTACACCCCACACCCCACACCCTGCCCCCAGGAAAAGCTTTTTGCCGCAAACCCTAGTTATACTTTTAGAACAGATTCAGATCCGTTAAAGCGCCGAGACTGCTAGAGGAGACTAACTTGGCGAATTTGCCGAGAATTCCCGTTTTATAGCGTGGGGGGCGCGGTTGCCAATGGTGACGACGACGGGTTAATTCTTCCTCCGATACATTTAACTGCAAGAGACGCTGACGAGCATCAATAGTGATTTGATCCCCTTCCTCGACTAGGGCAATTGTACCACCCACCGCCGCTTCCGGAGCGACGTGACCGACCACCATGCCATAGGTTCCCCCGGAAAAACGACCATCGGTAATTAATCCCACGGAATCCCCTAAACCAGCGCCGATAATTGCCGAAGTGGGGGCTAACATTTCCCGCATACCCGGTCCGCCTACTGGTCCCTCGTAACGGACAACCACCACATCCCCGGCTTGAATTTTTCCGGCTAAAATTGCCTCTAAACAGGTTTCTTCCGACTCAAACACCCGCGCAGGCCCAGTGATGACCGGAGTTTTCACGCCGCTAATTTTGGCCACGGCCCCCTCTGTGGCCAGATTTCCTTTTAAAATGGCTAAATGACCCTCTTTATAGACAGGATTGCTAAAAGGACGGATAACATCTTGGCCTGAGGGCGGTTGGTCGGGAATATCGGCTAAAATCTCAGCGATAGTCTGACCGCTAATGGTGAGGGCATCCCCGTGTAGTAAACCATTAACCAGGAGAATTTTCATCACTTGGGGAATACCGCCAGCTTTATGCAGATCCACGGTAACGTAACGCCCGGAGGGTTTAAGATCGCAGATAACCGGTACACGCTGCCGGATAGTTTCAAAATCATCGATCGATAATTCTACCCCGATGGTGCGGGAAATGGCTAAAAGGTGCAGCACAGCGTTAGTGGAACCTCCCACCGCCATAATTACCGAAATGGCGTTTTCAAAGGCTTTACGGGTCAAAATTTGGCTAGGGAGAATCTGTTTTCTAACCGCCTCGACCAAAACCTTGGCCGATTCTTCGGTACTATCGGCTTTTTCCGCATCTTCGGCGGCCATGGTCGAGGAGTAGGGTAAACTCATCCCCATGGCTTCAAAAATGGAAGACATGGTATTAGCAGTAAACATTCCACCACAGGAACCGGCCCCGGGACAAGCGTTGCGTTCAATTCCGATGAGGTCTTCTTCACTGATTTTACCGGCGCTGTACTGTCCCACGGCTTCAAAGGAACTGACCACGGTTAAATCGCAATCTTTGTAGCGCCCCGGTTTAATCGTGCCACCATAGACGAAAATAGCGGGAATATTCATCCGGGCCATGGCAATCATTGCCCCCGGCATATTTTTGTCACAACCCCCAATAGCGAGGACTCCATCGAGACTTTGTCCATTACAGACGGTTTCAATGGAATCGGCGATTACTTCCCTAGAAACGAGAGAATATTTCATCCCTTCTGTTCCCATGGAAATCCCGTCACTAATGGTGATAGTCCCGAAAAGTTGCGGCATTCCCCCCGCTAATCTGGTGGCTGCTTCGGCACGCATTGCTAAATCATTAATTCCCATGTTACAGGGGGTAATGGTGCTAAATCCGTTAGCGATGCCGATGATTGGTTTGCTAAAGTCCTCATCCCCAAAACCTACCGCTCTTAACATGGCCCGATTCGGACTGCGTTGGGTACCTTGGGTAACAATGCGACTTCTGTAGTTATCTGCCATAACTTTATCTTTCTCCAATGGCGGCTGATGTGTGCGATCGCTGCTCAAGTTCTCCAATCGCACCTTTATTTCTATTTTCTGACTTTTGGCCGCTCTGAGCAGGTTTTAGGACAGTCCATCTCTAAAGAAAATATAAAACTGTGGGAGTAATGAACTATTCCCCACCGCTTCGCCAAGGGGCGAGTTTCTGACGCTTCTTTGTCGATGGTGGTTGGTGCGGACGGTAATGATTTGGTAGTAGTGGTGTAGCCCTCTTGCTTGAAGTGTGTAAAATATTTGTAATAAAAACAATTGGCTCAAATCAGTTTTTAATGAAGCGGTGTTATCATTTTAGCATACTTAACTCAGATAAACCATAAAGGCTCTCCTAGAGTAGTTATGTAAAAATAGTAACAATCAAGGAAGATATTGAGACTTAAAGTTATCTCAAAAAATAGTTAGAATCCTTGGTTTGACAAGAAGATAGAAACTGTTATAGGCTAAAAGACATAGCTCAAGCCGAGTCTAAACTTAACATTTTATTATATAGGAAGGGGTTATGCTGTCACTCCACTGGCAAAATTGAGATGCTTCCAGAAAATATTTAAGGTAAAATTAGATAGACTATCTCCAAAACTTAATTAACAATTAGGAAACTAAGTCAATGCTACAATCAGTTAAAGGCATTTATAGACAAGGAAAGATCGAGCTTTTAGAAACTCCCAATAACCTAGAAGAAAGTTCAGTTATTATCACATTTTTAGAAGATAAACCAATCCAAAAATATCCCAAATTAATGTGCTTTGGAATGTTCACGGGGGATTATCAATCTACAGAAGAAGATTTTTCATTCGCCGAATTTCAGGGCGATGCAGATGACCACTTAGATTGGTCTTAAACCGATGAAATATGTGCTGGATACTCACGCCTTAATTTGGTTTTTAGAAGGGAATCCCCGATTGGGAAAAAATGCCAAAACGATCCTTTCTGACCCGAACAGTGAATTAGTTTTACCGGCTATTGTTTTAGCTGAAGCGGCTTGGATTGTTGAGCGAGGCAGAACATCAATCCCTTCGGTTTTAGAATTATTTAGGGTTTGCTGAATAAATCTAAAAACCTTGTTGGATAGGGTTTTTAGACTTGTTTTCCCTCAAAAAGTGCCGACCTTTGGAGTGATTGGGGGGAAAATTCAGGGACTTTTTCCCTGAAAATTAGGTAATTGACCACCTGAAAATGGGTAAAACCCCACACCCTGCCACCAGGGAAAACCTTTTCAGCAGACCCTAAGTAGGTAGGCGTTAAAAATTATCAGATGCCCCCCTTATTAAGGGGGGATTAAGGGGGGATCGGCACCCCCCTTATCAAGGGGGGCAGGGGGGATCGAACCTAAAATCCATTTTTAATTTAATTATAACCAGCTACTTAAGTAAAACGTAGATACATTATTACTATCTAACAATTAATTAAGATTACCTACTTAATTAAAAATTAACTTCGTTTTGATGCACGGAATCCAAATAAAACTTGATTACATCTTCCGATGCACCCTGACATTGCAACTGGCCCTTATTCAGCCAAATTGCTTGGTTACAGGACTCTTGAATTAAAGTCAAATCGTGGGAAACTACTAAAATAGTAGCGTTAGAATTCCAGAATTTTTTTAACCGTCGTTTACACTTATTTTTAAAACTTTCATCCCCGACGGAAAGGACTTCATCAAGAATAAGAATATCGGGGTGAACCTCTGTTGCGATCGCAAATCCTAAACGAGCCACCATCCCGGAAGAAAGAGATTTCACCGGCGCTCCCATATATTCTTCTAACTCAGCAAAGTCAAGGATATCTTTGGTTTTTTCCTTCATTTCCTGACGGGAAAATCCCAGCATTACCCCATAGAGAATAATATTATCTTTTACTGGTAAATCTGGATCAAAACCCGCTCCTAATTCAATTAGAGAGGCAATTTGTCCCCTGACTCTCACCTGTCCCTTTGTCGGTTCCAGAATACCACAAATAACTTTTAAGAGAGTAGATTTTCCTGCGCCATTAGCTCCAATGATACCTAATTTTGCTCCAGAATTAATGACTAAATCTATATCATCTAGAACTAATTTTTTGGCCGGTTGACGATATTTACCTTCAAGAATAGAGAAGATTGTCCTTTTTAGATCGTAGGAGAATTCTTCTTGAGTACGTCTTTCGAGAGACACTTGATCGAGTCGAATTACTTCTGTCATTTATAATAAATCCATAAATAAATGTCGCCAGAGTCGGAAGCAAGTCCAACCAATTCCTAAGATGATGATCCCACCGAGTAGAGATTGAAAAATCAAACCAAAATCCGGTAATCCGGGGGAAAGGGACAATTGGCGAATACTTTCGATTACTGGCAATAATGGGTTTAATAGGAGGAATGGTTGTACGGAGGGAGGAATAATTTCCGGGGGATAAAAAATCGGGCTGCTAATCCAAGCGACAAAACAAACAATTTCGTAAAAATAGGGTAAGTCTCTGAAGAAAACGTAGAGGGTACTGACAAAGAAACCCACTCCCGTGCAAACCAGAGAAAGACCGATCAAAGGAAAAATCAGAGCAATTACATTAATTAAACTTTGAGATTTCCAGAGAGTTACTATAGCCAAAAGGGGAAAGATACTAATAGCAAATTGAAAAATATTTGCCACTACCATAGAAACGGGAAAGATGCTAACCGGCAGACGAATTTTATTTAGAATACTGCCATTACCGACGATACTAGGTAAAGCTTGGTTAGTGGAAGCATTAAAAAAATTTATTACTACTAAACCAGTGAAAGCCGCTAGGACATAGTTAACTATAGAATTATCAAAATAAGAGGCGAAAACCGTGCCGAAAATTGCCGTGTATAGTGCAGTCATAATCAGGGGATTTAACAAGGACCAGTAAACCCCCAGAAAAGAACCCCGATAGCGTCCCTTGAGATTACGTTCCACTAAAACACTAAGCAACTCGTAATATCGCCGCGCTGTTGACCATCTAGTTTTTGCCTGGAGATCGGTCATAGGGATAATTGTCATCTTGTCAGTATTCAGTGCTTTATTCTAAACGATTACCGTCAATTTTGTCTATCGATCGAGAGGGGAATCTAGTTTTTATCCAGTTCCCGATGACTCTCCCTCTCGGGAAAAAGTTCCCTTCCTAGGCCATTTATCTGGCTCAAAAAGCTTAAAAACCGCTAAAAGCCTCTTTTTTTAGGGTTGAACTCGGTTTTTAGGGACAGCCTCAGCTAATTGACCTAGACTCTAGCAGGTTTGCCAATAAAATAGACATCAGATAAGAGCCAAGAAATGCCGATTTAAACACAGCTAATCTCAGAAAAACCGGAGTCAAAGACCGATAACTGAACAACTTCCTAACAGCCAAACCAAGAATTTAATCTAATTGATGTCCCGTCAGTTCCACAAAGATATCTTCGAGATTGGAGGGACGGCACATTACTCCAGTTTTATCGCTCAAACTGTCAAGATAGGCATTGGCATCAGCCACGGTGGGGAAGAATTTATAATCGATTTTATCGCCAACTTGTTTGATAACTAAACCCTCGCCATACTTAGTGCGAAAATCCCTTATAGTTCCTAATTCGATTAATTTGCCTGCGTCCATAATGCCAATTCTGCCCAGTTTTCCCGTGGCGTTATCCTGACAGAGAAATTCCACTTCTTCCATGTAGTGAGTGGTTAATAAAATTGTCATTCCTTGCTGGTTTAAATCGCGAATTACTTCCCACAAACGACGACGATTTTGGGGGTCTAAACCGACCGTCGGTTCATCGAGAAAGAGTATTTTTGGTTCGTGAAGAAGAGCGCGAGCAATCTGTAAACGTCGTTTCATCCCTCCGGAAAGAGTTTTGGCAAGGGCAGATTTTCGATCGCTTAAACTGACATAATCTAAATAGCGATCGATTAATTCCTGTCTCTGGGGATTGGGGATATGGTGCATCCGGCCGTGAAATTCCATATTTTCCCAGACGGTTAATTCCCCATCAACGCTAATCTGTTGTAAGACTACCCCTATATTTTTCTTCACCTGATCGCGGTATTTTTTCACATCATACCCCGCCACTGCGATTTCTCCTTGACTTGCTTCGGTTAGGGTGATAATCATGCGGATTGTCGTCGATTTTCCCGCACCGTTGGGACCGAGTAAACCAAAGATTTCCCCTTTTTCGATGGCAAAGGAAAGCTCGTTAACTACTGGGAGATTGTTATAGATTTTAGAAACGCGATCGAGAGCAATAGCGGAGGTCATCGAAAATTTGGGTCTGAAACCCCGTCGTTCTACGACGGCTTTACCGTTAAATATTAGCGCATTTACACGATATATGCTAGAATGCGAGATATGGAAAAGCTATCGCTACCGATTTTACCCAACACCAGAACAAGAG
>NZ_JAPZQM010000105.1:0-1031 GCF_027530565.1 Microcystis sp. LE19-10.1B
TTGGAGGGATCGGGGGTAAAATTCAGGTACTTTTTCCCTGAAAATTAGGTAACTGACTACCTCAAAATCGGTAAAACCCTACACCCCACACCCCACACCCCACACCCTGCCCCCACCAACAAACTTTTTCAGCAGACCCTACCTAAAAATGATCGGTAAAGATGGAGTGAAGAGGATTTTAGCTGGTAAATTTTCATCGAAGAAAAAACCATTCATGCAATTTTTCTGACTTCATAGTGATTCGCCATCAATCTTGCTGCAAATTGCATACAGGCATAAATATCTTCTCGATTCAGAGAAGGATATTCTTCAAGGACTTCTTCAATAGAATCCCCTGCTCCCAAAAATTCCATAACTGTTTGCACAGGAATTCGGGTTCCAGCTATAACAGGTCTTCCATTACAAATATCTGGATGGATATGGATACGACTTTCCATTAAGGTTTTGTTACCTCTTTGATGATTTAAAGTAAGCTTATTATACCCTTTCATAGTAACAGATAAGGATGTTGGGTTTCCTTAAAATTGATCGCTGCAGCGGTAGGACCCGCATCAGGGAACGCACCCTACCAGAGCAGCGATCATACTATTCCCAAGTTAGAGTTATACCTTCTAGTTTACATACTCTCTGAATAGTTTCTAGTTTACTCTCAGTCAATTTCCCAAATAGGTGAACTCTCATTTTATGCTTGGGATAATACTGTCCATAACTCTTTATTTGCCCGATCGCTGATTTCCAGCCTTTTGTATTTTTAACTTCAATTATTTCTGTATTAGTTAAGACATCTATTCTACCTACCTTATCAATGTAAACCTCGGTTTTTCCTCCTAATTCCCCAGCCAGTTTGTCCCGATACCAAGCCTCTGTCACCTTTACAGGAGTATTTATCTCCGCAACATCTCAATAAATGCTGGTAAGGAAGCCGAAGTCAACCTAGAAAATGAACCCGCACTCGTGAGAAAGCATCGACTTAGGTTGCACTGAGGAAGAAAATCTGCTTTAACTAAGGATATGCTTCTTCCCATCGAGAG
>NZ_JAPZQM010000504.1:0-2550 GCF_027530565.1 Microcystis sp. LE19-10.1B
TTAGGAGTTGTCAAAACAAAGCGAAAATCAACAGTCAAGCTGATTGTAGCACCTTTTCCTGACCGGCAACGAAGTAGTCCCCAATTTTTTTTCAATAACCCCTTGACAAATTACACACAAGCTTAACTTCTCACCAATGGTCGCGGTCGGTCGAACCAGTCAAGCTTCCTTTGCCTTAAATGAACAATTGGAAGCGTTGACAGCAGCTATGAAGGCCCAGCGGCTACGAACGGATTTAGAGTCAATACCTTTCGTTAATCTACCGCCCGAGCGGAAAGATGATCTGAAAGAGATGCTCAAGATAGCCCTCTATGGCATCAAACAAGCTAATATCTTCTCAGGACATTATGGCGATGTTTTAGGAGTCAAATTTAGCCCCGATGGTGAGATGATTGCCTCCGCTAGTGCAGATAACAGGATCAAACTCTGGAAAAGAAACGGGAGTTTATTAGCCACTCTTGGTGAAAAGCGTGGTGGACACAAAGGTTCAGTAAATGCAGTGGCTTTCAGCCCCGACGGGCAACTGCTGGCCTCCGCCAGTGTGGATAACACGATTAAACTCTGGCAGCGCGATGGAACCTTAGAGAAAACTATTCAAGGGGATAAAGATGGCGTAAATGCAGTCGCTTTCAGCCCTGATGGTCAGTTGATTGCCTCTGGTGGTAACGATAAAACTGTTAAACTCTGGAAACGAGACGGCACCTTATTGAGGACGCTGGAAGGACATCGGGGGGCAGTTAAGGCAGTCGCTTTCAGCCCTGATGGCCAGTTGATTGTCTCAGGTAGTCGGGATAAAACGCTCAAACTCTGGAAACGAGATGGCACCCTATTGAGGACGCTGGAAGGACATGGGGATACAGTTAAGGTGGTCGCTTTCAGCCCCGATGGTCAGTCGATTGTCTCAGGTAGTCGAGATAAAACGCTCAAACTTTGGAAGCTAGACGATACCTCGCCGACCATCACTTTTAGTGGCCATGAAGCCTCTGTTTACGGGCTGACTTTTACCCCAGATGGTCAGCAAATCGTTTCAGGAAGTTATGACAGAACAGTCAGACTCTGGAAACTGGACGGTACTTTATTGATGACTCTCCAGGGACATAGCGATGCAGTTAATACAGTTGATGTCCGTAACTACGGTAACAACCTGGAAATTGTTTCAGGTAGTAACGACAAAACGGTTAGACTCTGGAAACCTTACAACGAATTAGTGACGACTCTTTTTGGCCATAGCGATGTGGTGTCGGCTGTAGATTTAAATGCTGATGTAATCGTCTCAGGGAGTTTCGATAAAACAATCAAACTCTGGAAGCAAGATGGCACACTGAGGACGCTACTAGGACATAAAGGTTCAGTTAGCACCGTCAAAATTAGTCCTAATGGTCAATTTATTGTTTCAGGAAGTCTAGACGGAACTCTCAGAATCTGGCGGCTAGATGGTAAATTGCTCAATACCTTGAAAGGAGATACTGGTGGTGTTCACTCTGTAGCAATTAGCCCCAACGGTAAGTTAATTGTCTCAGGAAATTGGGATAAAACGCTTAAAATCTGGCGGCTAGATGGGAAATTACTTAATAACCTCAAAGGACACACTGATGGTGTTCAAGCAGTGGCGATTAGCCCAGACGGCAAGTTTATTGCTTCTGGAAGTGCGAGTAATAGCATCAAAATCTGGCAGATAGATGGCCATGGCACTTTGCTAAGTATTGTCACTCTCAAAGGACATCTAAGTTCCGTTTTAGGGGTTGATTTTAGCCGAGACGGTCGAATGCTCGTTTCTGGAAGTGGCGACAATACTATTAAACTCTGGAAGACTGATGAAAAGGGACAATGGCTTCCTTCCTCTGTTAAAACCATCGAAGGACATTCTAATTCGGTGTTGGACGTTAAATTTAGCCCCGACGGACAACAAATTGCTTCGGCTAGTAGTGATGATACCATTAGAATTTGGCAACTTGACGGTACTTTAGTGAATATGCTGCCGGGGTTTGGGGCTGATGTTAACGCCATCCATTTTAGTCAAGACGGTAAAACTCTTGTCTCCGGGAGCAGCAACAAAACAGTAATTATTTGGGATTTGGCTCGCCATTTAACACCTAAAGATATCCAAAGATACGCTTGCAAGTGGTTAAAGGATTATTTACAGCATAACCCCGAAGTAGAAGAGAGCGATCGCCGCCTTTGTGACAACATCTTCGGCGACGATCATTAAAATGGGTCTAGGTGTGAAGTTTAACTACTGATAGGCACCAAACTTAGAGACATCTCCATTATAAATAGTCTCGTTAGGCATTACTGCCTTAAATAAATCTGCTCCAACAAACTTAGCCCCCTTCAGATCAGCCTTGGCTAACTTGACATATCCGGCTCTTCGTTACTTGTTATGGTTCGATAGGGGGGCATAAATCGACTAAATCCTTATCTGGCAAGAGACTTAATTGATTAGTTCGCTCTAGATAAAAAACAATTGACAAAAATGGCTAAATGCCTTTCTATATAAGGGTTCCATCCCTTATAATCCCCGTCCATTGCATAACACAAACCGAAGAGCCA
>NZ_JAPZQM010000665.1:0-8638 GCF_027530565.1 Microcystis sp. LE19-10.1B
ACCAGCAAAGAAATTAGTAAAAGCTGTTTGTAAATGTCTTAACCCTTGTTGTAAAGGTACACAGCTTACCTCATTGAGAAAGTCTAATTCTTCTTGCTTTTTCCAATCGGTTAGCATTGAAGAAGTTTGAGCGTAGCCTACGCTTTCTTGTCTTTCATACCAAGCTTGTGTTCGTTCGTGGAGAGCTTTGTTGTAAACTAATCTTACACAGCCCAATGTGCGCCGCAATAGCGACTCTTGTGTTGGTGTGGGGTAAAATCGAAACGAATAGGCTTTTTCCATATCCCGCATTCTAGCATATATTTCGTAAATGTGCTAATACTTAACAGTAAAGCCGTCGTAGAACGACGGGGTTTCAGACCCAAAATTTTCGATGATTTCCACCCTAACCCTTGAAGAAATCAAAACCCTAGTCTATCAACTTCCCCTCTCAGAACAAATTTCTCTCTTAGAAGACCTCGAAGACAAGCTAGAAACCCTCACCCTCATGAAACTAGCAGAAACAGGCTTTCCAGAATGGAACGACCCAGAGGAAGATATTTACAATGTCCAACCCTAAAGCTGCCGAAATTTGGTTAGTTCGCTTTCCCTTCAGCGACCTTAGCACCACAAAACTCAGACCCGCGCTAGTTTTAGCTGTACATCGAGAAGAACAAATCATCCTGGGAATCTTCTCCAAAATCCCCCCTGGAGAGTGGTGGGAAACTTGGATACTGGTTAGGGAAGGACATCCCAACTTCTCACAAACAGGCTTAAAAAAGACCTCTGTAATCAGAACTGACAAGATTGCGACGGTCAACCAGTCCGTTTTTCAACAGAAACTAGGCATTTTACCCTCAGACATCCTAAACCAAGTTCAAACTGCCCTCAAAAAATCCTTAAATATTCCCTAGCATTGATTTTATCCAATGATTAACTTTCCTAAAGCGATCCCAAAGACTTCCTTAAATTTCCCCTGAGCAATCCAGAAAGCTTCATTACTATACTACTATACAACTAAACAATCACTCAAATCTAATTCTCCAGAGGCTTTTCAATCCTGACATTAGTAAAACTGATTAACTTTGCTGGGGGGGGGGGTAAGAAAAACTTATTAAAACTGGCGATTGCTTCTTCTGCTATTGCTGTTAGTACCTTCGTGATAGCACCTGTTCAGGCTGCAACTGTTAGCAGCACATTTGATACAGATGCTGAAGGGTGGACAACAGTTTATTATCAAAACTCCGCGAGTAATAATCCCCCTAGTAGCCCTGCTAACCTTACCCATTTTGCTACTGGTGGCAATCCAGGAGGATATATTTCAGCGTCTGATTTTTCGGCGAACGATTTAACCTTTATTGCTCCTTCTAAATTTTTAGGAGATAAGTCTACTTTCCTTAATGGAAGCCTAAGTTTCGATCTTACGACTTCCTTTATTATCCCTGGAGGTTATGGTGCATTTTTGAGAGGTGCAGGATTGACTCTTGCATCATTCATTTCGACTCCAAATCCTAATCAATGGGAAACCTATAGTTTGGCTCTTAGTAATACAAATCAAAATACGTGGTTTAATATTCTTCCAGACAACTCGACCTTTGTGCCTGCCACTAATGCAGAAATTCAAGTAGTTCTTGCCAACTTAACTTCTCTAGAATTTAATGGTGATTTTCAATTTGGAACTGATACTACCACAATAGACAACGTTTTTCTCGTATCTCCATCATCACCTCCTGTTAGTTCCGTTCCCGAACCCTCATCAATTCTAGGGTTACTGAGTTTAGGAGTATTAGGAATAGGTGCAGCTTTAAAGCGAAAACTGTAACCCCTAAATTATCATCGGCAAAAGTTCCCTGACTTCGTTCTCGATTTGAAGTTAGGGATTAAGCGTTTGCTTGACCCAAATTCGGAATTGTTTTAATGCCATTGCACTACCTATTTTTTGACTATTTTGTAGCGTTTCTGGAATTTTTTCTATTAGATTAAATTGAGGAAATAGTCGGCTTTGGGAAGATTCAACATATTCCGATCCTTGCAAAACATTGATTTCCAGTCTCTCTCCATTATATCGCCACAATTCAGGAACACCCAATCGCTCATAATTATTAAATCGGGTTCGCTTAGTAATATCAATTTCAATTGCTAAATCGGGAGGGGGATCAATAGCCAAATCAAGTCGCTTTTTTCCCCTAACAGCAGCACAATTTTCGATATAAAAAGACTCATCTGGTTCTATTCCTTGATCCATTTGTTGATTTTTAAAGGTTGTCGATCCAGCGGGTTCATAGTCTAACTCTAATTCATCCAGGAGAACTTTAACCAAATCCCCGATTAAAACTTTGGTGTTTTCATGAATAAAAAGAGGAGTCATTGCTTCTAAAGTTCCCTGACTATAAGATAGACGAATTGACCGTCGCTCTCCCAATTCGTCAAGAATTTTTTCATAATCTTGCCAAGTGAGTGAAGTTAACAACAGGCAGTCGCCTGGGGTAACAGTTAGTTGTTTTAATGCTAATAACATCAGAATTTGTCGGCTCAGTTGTTATGATTGGGCGGTTTAGTCAGTATTTAACTTTTTTCTACCTTAGACTATATATAGCAGTTTTCATCAGAATGAGGCATGGGCAAGGGGGTTAAACTCTTTGTTGGCAAAACTTGTCGATACCTCAGTAACGTGAAAAGCGCTATATGCAAGAGTTCTAGTAAGCTGCCCGCGCATTTAAATTGCTTGTTGAGACGAGGCAAGAGGCAAGACCCAAGACCCGGTAGCATCTCACCTTTGCAATAAGTAGAAATGCTTAATGAGATCAATAAAAAAGTTAAAAAAGGCAACCATTTAGATAGGGTTTGCTGAAAAAGTTTTTCGTGGGGGCAGGGTGTGGGGTGTAGGGTGTAGGGTGTAGGGTTTTACCGATTTTCAGGTGGTCAATTACCCAATTTTCAGGGAAAAAGTCCAGGGATTTTCCCCCTGATCACTCCCATGCCCGGCACTTTTGGATTTCAAAAAAGTCTAAAAGTCTTATCCAACAAGGTTTTTAGATTTATTCAGCAAACCCTAATTAAGCTTTTCAACATCGATAATGTACCTCTTGCGAACAGGAAACGCTATATAAACCAGGCTCTTCTGGTTTCTGTGTGTAAACGAGGTCTATACTGATAGTTTCTTCTTTCAAAATAGTCCTAAAAGTCTTGCCCAGTAAGCATTTAACCTTACATAAGCAAAAATTATCACACAAAGTCGAGAAGAGCCTAAGTAGGTAGGCACAATTATTTGTAGGATGGGTTAGCGGTAGCGTAACATAATCGGGCGTTGGGTTTCATGCTTCAACCCAACCTACGTTCATTTTATATTTAATTCCACCCACCTACTTAAACCAGAAGAAATTGAAGCTATGGTTGATAAAAATAAAATTATTAATCAAGCAATGGGGTTGATTTTAGGATAGGAGAACTGCACAGAATAATCAGATAGCTAATTAAACCAGTTCAAAATTTTGTTCCAAATAGATGATACAGATGTTGTAAGTTTCTTCCAAATATTATCAAATTTATCCCAAATGTTTTCATCTGGAATAGGTACTGGTGCTTCTTTTCGAGGTTGTTGATGGAGTTTATCCCAATCTGTTGGAGGTGGTGTTTTACCCGTGTCAAATTTATCCCAAGCACTTGATGAATTGGTTTCAAGTTTTGTCCAGGGATCTGAAGATTTTGTATTTTTTGGACTGGTTTGAGTTTGAACTCCGTTAGGGGAGAAAGTCCATCCTTGACTTGAGGGAGGAGGGTATGGGGATGGAGTAGAATTATTAGATGTAAAACCCCAATTAGTAGGATTATTAACTACAGGAACAGGTGAAGTAACGATTGGAATAGGGTTAGTAGGAGGCACAAAACTCCATTTAGCTCCTGTGTAATTGTTGACTAAATTTTCAAGAGGTTGTAGGTTTTCAATATTTGATTGTTGACAAAATTTCTCTAATTCTTGGGTAAAATACACAATCTCAGGAGAAAGATTTTTAAGTTCTTTGAAAATCTTGGATGAATTAGGTTTAATTAGGTCTTTTTCGGAAAATAGTAGCCTTTCTTCTTGTTGTATTTGTTGCCAATAGTTGGGATTTTCTGATAGAACAAGCAATGATAAATAAATTACCATTTCTGAGAAATAGTCAGCTTTTGGACTTAATTTAGATAACTTATTTCTGTTAGGATGTTGATAACCAGGGAGTCCGTTAATATTGTCGGTTTCGTTGCTTAATTGAGGAACATATAAACTATCATAGTCAATTAAACATAGATCACCATTTTTACGCACTATAATATTACCGTGTTGTAAGTCTCCATGAGAAATATTATTTTGATGGAGAATTTTAACCATTTCTAAGAATTTTTCGGCAAAGTTACGGATAGAAGTCGGGTTATTAATATTATTAGATATAAAGTCTTTAAAGCTAATACCATCAACCCATTCCATTCTAATAATGGGAAATCTTTGTCCATTGACTAAAATTCCTTGTTCTTGGTAAGCAAAATCAACAAAATAAGGAAGTTGAACTGTTTTAAGATAGGCATCAATCGCCTTATAACGAATTTTTAGATCCCCTAAATCTTCTATCCAACATTTAAGGGCATATTTTTTAGGATTAGTTTGAATTTCATAAACAACGGCTTTTCCGCCATTATGAGACAGTAAAAAGTTCTGATTTTGCTTTTGCTTAACAGGCTTTCCTTGTTGTAAAATACCATCGTATATAAATCTATCAGGGTATTTTACGACTGTTTCATAGTCAGTTCTAAGCGGATATTTCATTTTTTTACATACCCCACAAATGTAAATTTAGACCAATTGGGAAGGGAATCAAATTCAAGTTTTTTAAACTTTGATGGTTCGCTTAATTGTCCAAAAACATCCCTTTCTGATTCACTAGCCAAAGTTCTCAGATTTGTCTTGGGTTTTATTTCTATTTCATCCCTTGCACAAGTAGAACATTGATTCAAGATTGCTTGATTAGCATAAAGATCAATCTGAAATTTAATCCATTTGTCTCCTTCTTCTAAAATTAAAACCTGAGATGAGTCAGATAAAGCAGGAATAATAATTTCTTGAAAAGTTTGATCTTTGTAGATTTTATTTCCTTTTTCAAGGTTCATATATTTAGGTTCATATTTAGTGACTTGACTAGATGAATTTGAATTGCTTGATTGTTCAGTTTTTATACTATTTATTTTGTTAGCTGTCTGAGAAATAAAATATAATATGGTCGCAGTGGAGAGTATAGTTAAGAATATATTTAAAGGAATAAAAACAAGGAGAAGATTACGGATTCCATCTATTCCTTTAATTACGGGTGGTTTGTCTTCTCTCAGTTGAGGACTTGAAGAAGAAACTCCTCTCGAATTGCGGTGCGTCATGGGTAAAGATGGCAGAAATTTTAATAATGTTTGTAGATTGAATCTTATTTTGGCAAAACCAGAAGTAACTTCTAAATTTTCAGCAGGAGTATTGTCTTTAGGTTCTTCTTCTACTTTTGAAGAATTGTTTTTATCTTCGTTAAAAGGCTGTTTATTTTCATTACTTGAAGGTAAAATGATAGGAGGATTTTTTTGATTTTCTTTTCTGGTTTGTGTAGGCAAACTGACGATTTCACCATCACTGACTTCTAAAATCATTAAAGTGACATCATCATTTTTCATTTTTATCGTGCCATTATGTCTAGCAGATTTTACAAAATTCTCAAACTCCTGTTCTGAATTAATTGTAAGTAAAGTTGTTAAAATATCTCTTTGCTGTTCTGTATATTTAAAAATATATTCAGCTAGAGCGTCAGTTGCTAGTACAAAATAAAGCTTATCTGAATGTTGTTTGTATTTTAATTCGATGTCTAAAAATTTTGGCTCATGATCATTATTTTTAGAGCGACTTCCAAAATATTCAGGTTGATTATTAAAATCCGTTGATTTTTTCAATAAATAGGTTTTAATTTGATTTCCCTGAAAAATAAACAGACAGCTATCGCCAACAATTGAGATTTTTGCTTGATTTTCAATAAATTGTAACCCAATAAAGGTAGATATTGCTGATTTAGAACGCTCCAAACCATTGTAAATCTCAATCCAGGCAAAATTATTACCGCTTTTTGCTTTTTCTAATTCTGCTTTAACTTCTTCTAACCATTTTTGCTGAATTAGTTCAAGCCATTCTTGCCAATTGTTTTTATCAATCTGGGGATTTTCACAAAAATAATCAACAAGAAGTTTTGACCATATACTTGAGTAAAATGATTGAGTTGCACCATCGGCGATCGCAAAACAATTCTTAGCTTCATTACAGCTAAAATTATCTTGACAACCGCTAATGGTTTCCATCTCTTTATGAGTTCTATGACTGAACCGACGGATGACTGAAACTTTATGATCAGATTGCATAATTAATGACAATAACTTTAGCGTAATGCTCCTTGAGAACCAAATTGAAGAAGTTTAATCAGTGCTTCAGCATCAGCATTAAAGATAAAACCTCTGGCATTAGGTTGAACATTAAAACCCGCATTTTTGGCACTCTCAGCAAGAGGCTCAGGAAGCACACTGGAAATATCAAACAAAAAGTTAGCAAATTTATTATTGCTAAAACCAGCATTGTCACTAGGTAACTCTATTTTCCCTGCTGATGCGTTAGAAATATGAGCATTCAAAACAATCACGTTACCGTCACTTGTTTTAAGTTGTGCTAGTTTTTTCGCTTCAGTAGTAGCAGCATTAGAATCATTAGGTTCTCCATCGGTTATATTAATCACAACAGGTGGAAAACTATCGCGATGATTAGAAATAAATTTTTCTACCCCAGTATAAGCCTGTTTAAAGGCTTCAGCCATTGGTGTTCCATTACTTGCAGTCGGTTTCACAAACACTCGCATTACTTCATCCACTTCAACCAACCCACCTGCACCATCAGAGACTTTTCTCTTAAGGGTTGTTGTATTGGGATTTTTAGCCAAATCTGAGGCTTTATCTAGAAATAGTACATTAATACTTGCTCCATAGCCAACCGCCGCCACAAAACATCTGTCTTTAATCTCATTACCCGATGAACAAGCTGTAATAATTTCTCCGATGACTCGATTAACGGCTAATGCGGCAAAATCTGCTTTATCTGAATTGGCGTATTTATCTGACATTGAAGCTGACTGATCAATCATAATCAGGATAAATCCAGGCTTGGCGCTACTCAGTTGTTCTTGATACATAACTTAAAGATTACTTCATTGATTTTTGAAAGGGAAAAGATGATCATGTCACCGCAAAATGGGCTATGATGACAATCTAGCAAGCAAATAGGACTAATTAGCTTGATTTACCTAACATCTCAGTATTGTAGCGTTTGATTTTAGTACAAAAGTAGGCTTTGGTACACAATTTATAGGTAGGTTATGGTACAGTCTTAGTTCCGTTTGGTATAATATATTGGATTAACCCTCTAATTTTTTAACCAGAAATGAATAATATTGACCAAGTTTTGCAATATGTTGATGATTTAATGTTTGAGAAAGTGGAGTCTCATCTGACACCAGTACAAGAAGCAATCTTGACAGGGGTTTGGCAAGGTCAAAAATATTGGCAAATTGCTCAATCTTTTAATGGTTGTAGTGAATCTCATATTAAAAAAGAGGCTGCTAACTTATGGAAAAAGTTGGGTAAGGTATTAGACGAAGATGTTAATAAAGATAATTTACGATCCAAGTTAGAAAGAAAATATCGGGTTTCTCAAGCTTATCATTCGGGGAATTGTTTGTTACAAATTGATAACATCAATATTGGTGGTCAAATTATTCAAACGACTAATGATAACCAAAACCGATCATATTCTTTACATAATAATAAATCTCCCATGATTGACTTAACAAAAGCCCCTGAATTAAGGTATAACTGTGGACGTAAGTTAGAAATATCAACCTTAAAAGAATGGCTAGATAATAAAACTCGATTAATTACCATTTATGGGTTAACTGGAATCGGAAAAACAGCTTTAACCCTTAAATTAATTTCAGAAATTGCCCCACAATTTGATTATATTATTTATCGCAGTCTGGAAAATATTCCTCAATTAATCGCTCTCAAAGATGATCTAAAACAGTTTTTCGCCCAATCTCTATCAACCCCCTTACCTGATATAATAGATTATCTAAGCTCCTATCGTTGTTTAATTATTCTTGATGATGTGCAGAATATTTTTAAACCGGGGGAATTAGCAGGTAAATATTTACCCGACTGTCAGGATTATCATAAATTTTTTCATCAAATTGCTACCACATCTCATCAAAGTTGCTTGATTTTAATTAGTTGGGAACTTCCCAGAGATTTTGTCACCTTAAAATCCGATAAAATTAAAACTTTATACCTGCAAGGTTTAACAACAGAATTTGAAGAAATCTTCAAAGAATACGGTTTAAAAAATGAGGAGAAATGGACGAAACTGAGCGAACTTTATCAAGGTCATCCTAACTGGTTAAATATCATCTCCTCAACCATTATTGGCAACATCTCAATAAATGCTGGTAAGGAAGCCGAAGTCAACCTAGAAAATGAACCCGCACTCGTGAGAAAGCATCGACTTAGGTTGCACTGAGGAAGAAAATCTGCTTTAACTAAGGATATGCTTCTTCCCATCGAG
>NZ_JAPZQM010000156.1:0-2657 GCF_027530565.1 Microcystis sp. LE19-10.1B
GTAAGCAACTAATCAACTAATCTACTCCTAGTGGACTGTTTCAACTAAAATAGGGCAATAGATTTGGCTCTTCTGGTTTCTGTGTGGAAACGAGGTCTATACTGATAGAATATCCGCAAAATAGCCCTAAAAGTCTTGCCCGATAAGCATTTCACGATTCCATAAGCAAAAATTATCACACAAAGTCGAGAAGAGCCTAGATTTCGGCTTAAAGTCTTAGATTATAGAATTTATAGCATTTTTCTAATACACCAAATTAGCTGAAACAATCCACTATAATGTAATAAATAATCACATTTTACCTCATATAAGTCGAGAGAGCCAAATCATCAATAATCATAGAACAAGGAGATGATTAATCATGAAATATAGCATTTTAATTCAATGGTCTGAAGAAGATAATGCCTATATTGCCAGTTTACCCGAATGGGGAAAATACGCTCGCACTCACGGCAACACCTATCAAGAAGCCATTGATAATGCCCAAGAAGTTTGAGAAGATTTGGTAGATATATATACTCAAGAAAATAAACCTTTGCCCTCGCCAAAACTATTACAAATAGCTGAGAAAATTACTAATGACTAACCTCCCAACTATTCTAGGACTAAAAGTAGGTTTTTCTCCCGGAGAAAATGATTTCAACAAAAACTTAACACAAATTCACTCAAAAACTATTGACTCGGCAAAAAAGAGGTAGTACGATGGAGAATCAAGAGCAATTAGGTCGGATTTACCATGATGAAAACCAAAAGAGAATCAAAAAAACATGAATTAGAACCCCTACAAAGTTTAGAATTACCCATTTTTTGACGACAGGAAATACCAAGATTACAGCTACCGTTAAACCTATTACAACAATCAAGAGAGGATAAATTATGATGACATTAGAACAAGCTCTTATGACAGTTAATGAACTACCTATTGAACAGAGAGAAATGTTAATAGAAATTGTCAAAAATCAAATGATAGAATCCTATCGAGACGAAATAGCCCGAAATGCTAAAGAAGCGAGGGAAGCTTTTCAAAGAGGAGAATTAAAACCGCAACCTTTAGAAGATATTATTGATGAATTAAAAACCCTATTAACAGAAGATGAATGAAAGAGATTATTGCAACACAGAAGTTTAAACGGTCATTTCGTAAATTTGTCAAGCGTAATGCTCAACTTGAACAAAAAATTATTGAAACATTAAAGCTAATGCAAGAAGATATTTTTACCCCTCAGTTAGCCACTCATTCATTACAAGGAAAATTATTAGGACTAAAAGCTTGTTCTTGTGGTTATGATTGTAGAATTATATTTTCTTTAGAAAGACCAGAAACTAATGATAAGGAGCAAAAAGAAGTAATCATTCTAATTGATATTGGTACTCATGATCGGGTTTATTAAACTTAATTTTTAACCTCATTTTTCACCTAACTTACTCTGATTCACTAATCATTAATAAAATGACTCAAATTCTCTCGATTCCAGGACTAAAAGAACTACAAAAACAAACCCAAGGCGCATCAGAAATAACCATCGCCATTCTCGATGGTGTAGTTGACACTAACCACTCCTGTTTTAACGGGGCAGACCTAACCCGTTTACCCACCCTCGTCCAGCATCAAGCCACCGCGGGGCAAATGTCCACTCACGGAACCCATATTGCCAGCCTCATCTTCGGACAACCCAACAGCGAAATCCCTGGCATTGCCCCCCAGTGTCGAGGCCTACTCGTACCCGTCTTCTCCGACGATAACCGCAAACTCTCCCAACTCGATTTAGCGAGGGCGATTGAACAAGCCGCCGAAAAAGGGGCAAAAGTGATTAATATTAGCGGCGGTGCCCTCACTGATATGGGAGAAGCCGAAGACTGGCTAATTCGCGCCGTCGAGATGTGTAACGAGAGAAATATTCTTATCGTTGCCGCTGCTGGCAATGATGGCTGTGAATGCCTGCAAGTTCCGGCAGCCCTTCCCGCCGTCCTAGCGGTGGGTGCTGTTGATGCTAGAGGGCATCCCCTCGACTTTAGTAATTGGGGGGAAACCTACCAAAGTCAAGGCATCCTTGCCCCTGGAGAAAACATCTTAGGGGCAAAACCAGGCGGCGGGACTGTGCAACTGAGTGGGACCAGCTTCGCCGCGCCCATTGTGGCCGGAGTAGCCGCCCTATTACTCAGCTTGCAGGTGCAGCGAGGAGAAACCCCCAATCCTCACGCAGTCCGGGAAGCGATACTAAAAAGCGCGCTCCCCTGCCAATATGCCGACAGCGAAAATGAACCAAAATGTTTAGCCGGAGTGTTGAACATTTCTGGGGCAATTCAACAACTAACAGGAGAAACCATGTCCGAATCTGTGGAAACCCAAGCAACAGTAGAAGCATCGGGCTGTGGCTGCGGTGGTACGCCCGAAACCCCTGAGGCTCAACGCCAAAATCTCGAACTGAGTGCCGCAACTAGCGAACCGGTAATCCCCGTCGCCCAAATTCCCAATCCTGTCACCACCTCTCAAGGAGTATCCATGCCCGAAACTACTAAGCTAAAACGCACTTAAACCACCTAAAATAGAAATAGTAACTTGAGAAAAATCCTACTTATGCCAGCCAAAGATTTCCTAGACTTAGAAGAAAAGAAAAACTTACAAAAAGCTCTTAAAGAAGAAGAAAGAGCAGAGG
>NZ_JAPZQM010000669.1:0-11061 GCF_027530565.1 Microcystis sp. LE19-10.1B
TCTGAAATGGGGCGAAAGTCTGTGGACTCTGTGTAAGACAGTACATGGTTTTTTAACTGTGGTATGCGACGGTGGTGGAAGCAGAAACTTAAATCGTGAGGTTTAGGAATCGCCGCCCTAAAAGTGCGGCGAGGATGTCAACTAAGCTGAATTCTCTCAACGAACCTGTGCGAGTCCCCACCCTCAGCAAAGGGTTCGGAGGAGACTGAAAAGTCTCCTATACCCTAATTCCCTACTCTAAAGCGTAGATACGACCATCCATGAGCAGACGGGTGATCCCTTTCGCTTCCAGTTGAGCGTGAGCTTTTTCGATCAGGCGACCGTCGGGAACTTTAATCACTTTTTCCTTGCGCTTGGAGAAACGGCGAGCGATGCGATGACTTTCAAAGATGGGGAGGGTGCGCTGCTGGATTTCCTGAGGGGGAACCTTACCCAATTCGGCAAAATCCTTGAGGGGACGGGTGATTAATTCGGCAGCGCGATCAATGACCAAGTAACAGGTTTTGGGAAAAGCCGCTGCCGAGAGGGGTAATATCTCTAATTGGGCTGTTTTAACGATAGTCGGGCCTAAATAGCTCCCCGCTAGTTCCTCCTCCTCCTCGTCTTCATCTTCATCTTCATCCTCCTCTTCATCCCAATCCTCGTCAAGCTCATCTTCCTCCTCCTCTTCCTCGATAGCTTCGACGAAAAACTCGGTTAAATTAGCGTCTTCTAGGGGTTTATCGCCATTAATTTCTATATATTCCGAATTATCTGCTTCTGGCGGGTAAGAGGTATCCATTAACAGGGTTAATTGTTCCACAGAAGCGCTCGGTTGCTGAAAAGCCTGCTCATCCTTAGCTGCGATGTGGGCTGCCCGCAAACTAATCACCTTGATCGCTTTTTCCGGTAAATCCGCTGCTGCTTCCTCCTCCTCGAGGCCACGAGGATTGCGGGCCAAGCGTTTTTTCTGGATTAATTGCTCGTATTCCTCGCCAGAAAAAGAATTTTTGAGAAAACGACTGACCGTAGAACTACTCACGCCATAACGCTCGGCTAAGGTGGAAGTGGTGGCCTCCGTTTCCCGATAAAGCTTAAGAATTTCTTTTTTCGTGGCATCAGTCAGTTTTCTTGCACTCATATTACTTATATAGTTATTTTTTAAGCGATAGGATCTTGCCGATGGCTAGTCAGGGGAAGCTGTTGTCCTTGAGCGGATGTACTCTTAATCATAAAACGCTCTAGCCAATTAAAACTAAGCAATTCGTTTTCTAGTCCCTGTTCTAGTCTATCCTTGACTTCTGTTTCTCACCACTACTCAAGATTAAAAAATTGACGATGATATCAAGTGCTGCTAGTCAAAAAGCCTTATTAGTTCTGGCCGATGGTACGGTTTACGAGGGTTATTCCTTCGGCTCCAAGGGAACCACCGTCGGCGAAGTTGTCTTTAACACGGGGATGACTGGTTATCAGGAAGTCCTCACCGATCCCAGTTATGCCGGTCAAATCGTCACTTTTACCTATCCGGAATTGGGAAATACGGGGGTTAACCCCGAGGATGAGGAGTCAATTCGTCCCCAGGTGAAAGGAGCGATCGCCAAAAATATCTGCCACCGGCCCAGTAATTGGCGTTCTACCCAATCCCTACCGGATTATCTGGCCGATCATCATGTTATTGGCATCTATGGCATCGATACCCGGTCTCTGACCCGCAAAATTCGCTCGGTTGGGGCGATGAATGGGGCAATTTCTACGGAAATACTCGATTATCACGATTTACTGCGGCTGGTGCAGGCGGCCCCCAGTATGGCGGGGTTAAATCTAGTTAAGGAAGTTACCACCAAGGAAGTGTACGAATGGACGACTCCCACCCCGTCCGCCTGGGAATTTGCGCCAATTGATAGCGATCAAGAACCGTTAACGGTGGTGGCGATCGATTTTGGCATCAAACGCAATATTCTCCGACGTTTAGCCAGCTACGGTTGTCGGGTGATCGTGGTTCCCGCCGACACTCCCCCAGAAAAAATCGCCGAATATAATCCCGATGGTATTTTCTTTTCTAACGGACCGGGAGATCCGGCAGCTGTCACCGAAGGAATTGCCCTAGCCAAGCAACTTTTGCAAGGAGAAAAACCCACTTTTGGCATCTGTATGGGTCATCAAATTTTAGGCCTATCCCTAGGGGCAGAAACCTTTAAACTGAAATTTGGTCATCGCGGGTTAAATCAACCCTGTGGACTGCGGCAACAGGTGGAAATTACCAGTCAGAATCACGGTTTTGCGGTGCAGGAAGCCTCTTTAAATCCGCAAGTGGAGATTACCCATCTCAACCTCAATGATCGCACCGTAGCGGGTTTAAAACACAGGTCTTTGCCCTTTTTCTCGGTACAATACCACCCCGAAGCCAGTCCCGGCCCCCACGATGCCGATTATCTGTTTGCCAAATTTGTCGATTTAATGCGGCAAGCAAAAAAGGATCGGTCGTAAATTTTTAGGATATACTAGGGTTTTGATTTTTACGGCTCTAGAGCTAGGAGGGGATTATTCCGGAAGCAATTAACTTGACCGTCAGCTTGCGAGGCACGCGTGAGGTCAGAGATAAGTACCAAATTTTCCGTTTGACGGGTCTTTTAGATGCCTTTTCCGAACCGACTTTTTGTAAGGTGATCGAAGGCTATGTGGAGGAAGGTCCCAAGGATGTGATTATTAGCCTCGCTCAGATTGATTTTATCGATAGCTCCGGTTTAGGGGCTTTAGTAAAATTGGTAAAAAAGGCCAAAACCGAAGGGGGCAGTTTACAAATTGTTACCAATCCCCGGGTAACTCAAACTGTAAAACTGGTGCGATTGGAGAAGTTTTTTTCCCTGCAACCCACCCTGGAAGCGGCGATCAAATATCTGGAAAAAGCGTAAATCGTGGAATCTCCTCTCGAAAAAATTCGCTTACAGCTAAGTGGCGAGGGGTCACAACTCCTAGAGGGTCTTGACCGATTATCGCCTGCTTCTCTGGCCTATCTAGGGGATGCTGTTTATGAATTATACATCCGCACCTATTATTTACTGCCGCCCCAGCGTCTGGGAGACTATCACGCTCAGGTGGTGGGCAAAGTCAGGGCCGAACAACAGGCTTTAGATTTAGCACAACTGCAGCCCTATCTGACAGACCAAGAAAAAGAAATTCTGCGCCGGGGACGCAATGCGGTCACGGGAAAACGCCGTCGTCTGACAGCCCAAGTCTATCAGCAGGCCAGCAGTTTAGAAACCCTGTTCGGCTATCTTTATCTGCAAGACCCCTCAAGATTACATCAACTATTAGAAAAACTAGAATTATAGCCCTCAGGGACGATTCCCGACTTTACTCTTAATCCATCCAATCATGAGCGATCGACCATTTCGTGGCAAGTCCGATAATAGTAATTTTCGCCGGCCCTCGCGGCCGAAAACTGGGCCAATTCTGGCTAAATCCCCGGCAGTAACTCCAGAAAACCAAGAAGCTGATGATCTGCTCTACGGTCGCCGGGTGGTTTTAACGGCCATGGAGGAGGAGCGCCAACTAAATCGGATTTGGGTGGTCAATCGACTCCGTTACGATCCCCGTTATCATACCCTCTTAGAAAAAGCCAAAGCCAACGGTACGGTAATTGATGAGGTGGACGATCTGCGTCTCGATCAGATTACCAATAAGGCCAATCATCAGGGGATTGCGGCCCAGATGTCTCCCTATGAGTATATCGAATTAGCCGATCTGATCGAAAAAGCTAAGGGCAGAAGTCGCCACCCCGTCATCGTCATCGCTGAAGGTATTACGGATCCCCATAACCTTGGGGCAATTATTCGCACCGCCGAAGCTATGGGTTGTCAGGGGGTAGTTATTCCCCAACGTCGCGCCGCCGGGGTGACATCGACGGTGATGAAAGTGGCGGCCGGATCCTTGGAATATTTACCCGTCGCCAGGGTGGTTAATCTCAATCGTGCTTTAGAGGAATTAAAAGCGGCTGGTTTTTGGCTCTACGGCACGGCGGCAAAAACTGGTAAATCTTTACACACAATCAATTTAACGGGTGCGATAGGATTGGTGGTAGGTTCGGAGGGAGAGGGTTTGAGTCTGCTAACCCAAAAGTCCTGCGATGAGTTGGTATCTATCCCTTTGGCAGGCAAAACCCCCAGTCTCAATGCTTCGGTGGCGGCGGGTATGGCTCTTTACGAGGTTTACCGGCAACGCTGGCAAAATTCCCCCGATTGAAAATCTGTATTTTTCGACACTCCCAATAGCCAAAAGGAGAAAGTATAAATAAAATAGGAAGGAAGTTTGCGAAATGTAAACGAACGTAACAAAACCACCAGAGTAGATTTAGATGGGGAACGAGATGAAAGAATTTTTGATTAGCTTACTGGAAATGTTCGGATTAGCCTACTGGGTCGAGATTAAAACCGACTATCCCAGATGTACTTATTATTTCGGTCCTTTTCTCGCTAAAGACGAGGCTGAAGTCGCTCAAGCCGGTTATGAAGAAGATTTGAAAACAGAAGGAGCGCAGGGGATTAAATTGGATATAAAACGTTGTAAACCGAAAGATTTAACTATTTTTGAGGAAAAAGAAGAAAGCAAGCTCCTGAATACCCTAAAGGTGTTACGCAGTCAAGTTTCTTAACAATTTTCAGTGATCGGTAATCAGTGATCAGTAATCAGTGATCAGTAAACAGTAAACAGTGAAAAAACAGCATAAGGCTGCTACTTAGGGTTTGCTGAATAAATCTAAAAACCTTGTTGGATAAGACTTTTGGACTTTTTTCCCCTCAAAAAGTGCCAGCCATTGCGGGGATCGGGGGGAAAATTCAGGTACTTTTTCCCTGAAAATTAGGTAGTTGACCAGCTGAAAATCGATAAAACCCCACACCCCACACCCCACACCCCACACCCTGCCCCCAAGAAAAACTTTTTGCCGCAAACCCTAAATATCAATGGGAGCGATTTAAAAAACAGCTATATTCTGCTTCTGTCAGTCTTCCCGCTTCGTAGAGAGTATCGGTAATTTCTGCTAGGGTTAAAACCGAATAAGGTTGATAACCATGGCTACGAAGTTTATCTTTAACGGGGCCACCATGGTCGATAAAAACCACGATATCATTAACTAATAATCCCGCCGATTTAATCTTTGCTGCCCCTTCGATCGCACTTTTGCCAGAAATTAAAATATCGTCCACCACTACCACCGTTTCCCCCACTTGAAAATTACCTTCAATTACTCTTCTTGTGCCGTGAGCTTTTACTTCTTTGCGGGGGAAAATCATCGGATGATTTAATAATAAAGATAAACCCGTAGCTGTGGGTAAAGAACCGTAGGGTATGCCAGCAATACGGTCAAATGTCAAGGTTTTTAATATTTCTCCATAGGCTTCAATTACCTGCTGAAAAATATTAGGATTAGAGATAATTTTTCTCAGATCAATATAATAGGAAAAAGTTTCTCCCGATGCTTGCACATAATCGCCAAACAGCAAGCAGCCAATATCAAATAATTGTAGAATTAAATCCTGATGAGGATGTTGTTTTAAAAGACAAACGTTAGCAGTCCAAGTCTCATCTTGGCTCGATTCTTGCTGGTGGTTTTGTTTAATTTTGTTGACTTCCTCGCGTAAATCCTTGACTTTTGCCCCCAAATCGGGTTGAGATAAAAAGTCTTGGGGTACAGGAATTAATAAACCCTCGCCATGACTATTTAAACCCACAGTAATTAACTCGGAGAATTGACTTTTTTCTTCCCAAATACTGCGTAATAAAATCAATCTTTCGGGGGCAAAATTGCGAATCTTTTTCAATATCTCCGGTTGAGTGGTTCCCACTTCTAAAAACACCTGTTCGGGAGTTCCCCAGGTGCAAGCTTCTTTGACAACTTGCAGATAAAAAGGATTGTCGCGACTGGGAAATTCTTGCAGATTAATCGCGCCTTGATTGGAAGTATGACAGAGGATAAAAGCACCATGCTCGGGGTAAACTAAAAAAGGAGCAACGTGATCCTGTCCGGAGTAGGGATTGAGAGTAACCGCGTCCACCTGCCAAGTTTTAAAGATAGTCTCGGCTAAAATACTGCTGGTATTAATATCACCGTGTTTAGCATCCAAAATTACCGGGATATGAGCGGGAATTGCCGTTAAAATTCGCTGTAATAATTCTAATCCCTCTGCTCCCAAAGCTTGATAAAAGCCTAAAGTTGGTTTGTAGGCACAGACAAAAGGAGCAGTTTCATCGATAATAAACTTGAGCCACCGTTCTAAATTAACGATTAATTCTCCCGGGGTGGAGGGCATCATTTCGGGGTTAGCATCTAAACCGAGGACAAGTAGAGTCTGGTTTTGACTAATGGCGTGGTTTAACTTTTGAAAAAAATTCATCGGTTTCTAATCTCAGGATTCTGGATTAGTTTCTAATTCTACACTATTTGGCCGAAAAATAGGCTGTAAAATTGTCTGGTGCAGACTTTTTCTGGTGTCAGCGTCAAGGAATTTCTTTTGTAAGGGTTGCCATTCTTGCCATTTTTGGTGACGGATATTTTGGAAAATTTCTAGTAAAGTCGGCATTTCCTTGGCAAGACAATTAGGGAAAATTTGGCTGAGAAAATCCGAGAGAACACAACAATCCTGCATTTCTCCGAGAATACCTTGAAGGTTTTTAATATCCTCTAGATACTCTCGATACTTGTCGCCATAAAACTGAGTAAATAACTCCATATTATAGCGGGAACGCTTGGCTTCTTTACGGAGATCGTGCAGTAATAATCCTTCTTTTTCCAATAAGTCATCAATTTCTTGACTAGAAAACTCTTTTACTTTTTGATCTTCCTCTAAATTTACCCCAACTAACCAGCCTTCATGGAGTAAAAAGTGACTCGCTTGCGGTAATAATAAGTCAGGTAAAACCGTGGCAATATCTAATTTTCCTATCGGTTGATAGGTGGGATTATCCAACCAACTGGCAAAATCTGCCTTAAAATTGAGAAATTTATCGGACTTCAACAGCTTTTCTACCTTAGCAAAAGCCTTCTCCCTTCGGTGTTCGAGAACTTGTAAAACTTTCTTCAGTAAATCCTGTTCTTTCGGGGGTAAAATTGGCTGATAATGGCCGACAAAAGCCGATTTTAACACATCTAAATCCCGCAATTCTCCTAAAATTCTGCCCAGATTACCCACCCGTTTTTGATCGGCAGATTTCGGCATGGTTAAAGCGGGGGCAAAACCGGTTAAGGTACTGCGAAGACGGCGCATTCCCACACGAATTTGATGTAATTCTTCCGTATCCTGATCGAGTAAAACCCCAGCTTCGTGTTTAAGAACTTTATGAAAATGTTTATCAATACCGATATAGGCCCAATCGGCAACAGTTTTAGCCCGAGGATTAAATTTGTTAGTCATTTGTCTTTAGCGAGGAAATAATGTCAAGATGGTGATAAGCTAAACGGCTTTTACTTCGGATCACCGATATAGACTCCAAAAGGGTTATAGCTGTTGGATCATGCAGGTTAAGCGCCGTTTAGCTTAGAATCTTTAAATAAAGACTGGAACTAATAGATCCCATTTATTCTACACAATAGGATGAAGCAGCCGCTTTAAGAGAAGTTTATGGATAGTTTTTGGCTAGATTATGGGGGGGAAATCGCTTTTCGCACTGGAGAGCATCTTTTCTTGACGGGAATAGCCATGGCTATGGGTAGCTTAATCGGTATTCCTCTAGGTATTTTGATTAGTCGTCAAGCTATTCTCGCCCCACCAATTATAGCGATCGTTAACACCCTACAGACTATCCCCAGTTTAGCCCTATTTGGTTTTTTAATTTCCGTGCCTTTTTTGGGAGGAATCGGCAAAATTCCCGCTATTGTTGCCCTAACTCTCTATACCTTACTGCCAATTGTTTTAAATACCTATCTGGGCATCAAAAAAGTTGATCCCGAATTAAAATTAGCCGGGTTATCCCTAGGCATGACCGACGGTCAAATCCTGCGCTATATCGAATTACCCCTGGCCAGGGCGACAATTTTGGCAGGAGTGAGAATTGCGACGGTGATTGCTATCGGTGTGGCCACGATCGCAGCTGCCATCGGTGGCGGTGGTTTGGGAGTGTTTATTTTTCGCGGTATTGCCACGGTCAACAATCAGTTAATTTTGGCGGGGGCAATTCCTGCCGCTTTTTTAGCCCTTGTTGCCGATTGGAGTATCGGTTGGTTAGAAAAGACCTTTTCCCCTTCGCAACGTCCGAAAAAGCCCTCTAAATGGCAATGGGGCTTAGGTTTAATCGGGTTGGCCTTGCTATCTTTCCTCTTGACTCAAATTTTCCATTCATCCCCCGGCACAGTGGTGATCGGTTCCAAAAATTTTACCGAACAGGTGATTTTAGGGGAAATTTTGGCACAGGAAATCGAAAAAGAGACGAATTTACGGGTTGAACGTCAATTTAATCTCGGTGGTACTCTGATCTGTCATGAAGCGGTGAAAGCGGGTAAAATCGATGGTTATGTGGAGTATTCCGGCACGGCTTTCACGGGAATTTTACAGGAAAAACCCCTTAACGATGCCCGATTAGTCTCTGAAAAGCTGCAAGAGATTTATCCAGAAAAATTTAATCTAGAAGTGTTTCCCAGTTTAGGATTCGAGAATACTTTCGCCATTGTTATCCGGGGAGAAACCGCCAGTCAATACAATCTTAAAACTCTCTCGCAAGCGGCTAAATATACTCCCAATTGGCAAGCGGGTTTTGGTTATGAATTTTTGGAAAGGGAAGACGGTTACAAGGGATTAGCGAAGACCTACGGCCTCAATTTTGCCGGACCCCCGAAAGTGATGGATTTAGGGTTAATGTACCGCGCTTTAGCCGAAAAACAAGTGGATTTAGTGGCGGGAAATTCCACCGATGGCTTAATTCCCGTGCTAGATTTAGTCATCCTAGAAGATGATCAACGCTATTTTCCTCCCTACGAAGCGGTACCGATTTTTAACCGGGATAGTTTGCGAAAATATCCGCAATTGCGACAGGTTTTAGCGAAACTCACTGGCAAAATTACCTCCACAGCTATGCAGAAATTAAACTATCAGGTGGATGGCCGCGATCGTAGGGTGGAGGAAGTGGTTAAAGAATTTCTAGTCTCCCTCTCTTAACCATTTAGTGACTCCCCCGGGTTGGTCGATTAAACTAATGCCTTGGGCTTTTAATTCTGCGCGAATGCGATCGCTTTCGGCGTAATTTTTCGCTTTTTTTGCCTCTGTCCGTTGTTGGATCAGATTTTCGATATCCGCTGCACTAATTCCCTCAGAAACAGGGGTTTCTCCCTGGTCAGCGGCCATTTCTAAGCCCAAAACCCTAGACAATTTCACCAAAGTATGCCATTTTACCGCTAATTGGGCCAGATTGCTGTCTGTCTTACCCGCATGGGTTAAATTATTACCCTCCTTGCGTAATTCCTTAGCGATTTCAAATAACACCGCTAAACCACCGGCAAAGTTAAAATCGTGATTTACCGCCTCTTGAAAGCGATTTTCTAGCTCTTGGTCGGTAATTCCGGGATTATCGGGCGGAAGATGCTTATAACCAAAGGATAAACCCTCTTGTAAAGTATGCCAGCCATTAGTGGCCGCCTGCAATCCCTCATCGGAAAAATCGATCGGTTTGCGGTATTGGGCGCCTAAAATTAATAATCTCACGGCTAAGGGGTCATATTTTGCCAATAACTCGCGAATAGTGATGAAATTACCGAGGGATTTTGACATTTTTTCCCCGGCCACCTTGACCATGCCATTATGTAACCAATAGTGGGCCAGAGGTTTACCCGTAGCGGCTTCACTTTGGGCGATTTCGTTTTCGTGGTGGGGAAAAATTAGATCACTTCCCCCCACATGAATATCGATAGTTTCTCCCAATTGTTCTTTGACCATGGCCGAACATTCAATATGCCACCCCGGACGACCTTGACCCCAGGGAGAATCCCAACTAGGTTCCCCCGATTTTGCCCCCTTCCAGAGGGCAAAATCAAAGGGGTCTTGTTTCTTAATTGCTTCCGGGTCGTCGGTTTCTACCCGGCCGCTGGCGCCGGCTTGCAGATCATCCAGTTTTCGCCCTGATAGTTTGCCATAATCAGAAAAACGACGGACGGAATAGTAAACATCGCCATCGCTGGGGTAAGCATAGCCTTTTTGTTCTAATTCATAGACTAGGCGCTTGATACCGTCGAGGGTATGAGTGGCCCGGGGATAAGCGTCCGCCGGTCTGACTCCTAATTTTGCCATATCCTCAAAGTAGGCCTGGATAAATTTCTCGGCCACGGCTGCCATGGTGGTATGTTCATTTTTAGCCCGATTGAGAATTTTATCGTCAATATCGGTGAAATTCTGAATATAGCGCACTTTATAACCGAGATACTCCAAATAACGCCGCACCACATCCCAAACCACACAGGTACGCGCATGACCCAAATGGCAATAATCATAGACGGTAATGCCGCAGCAATACATGGAGACCATGCCCGGGATGAGGGGGGTAAAGGGTTCTTCGCGACGACTGAGGGTGTTGTAGAGGATTAAGGTCATGGATGGAGAAATTTTTTTCTGGGGGAAAAGGCTAGTCCAATTTTATAGCAGTTATTTTCAGTTATCAGTGATCAGTTATCAGTGATCAGTTATCAGTGATCAGTTATCAGTGTAAGTATCTAAGCACAATTAATTACACATCTAAGCCACTACTCCGTCAGACTTCTGCGGTGGTGAGCAAACAGAGAACTGAAAACTCAAATCCGATCCCTAATAGCTGTATCCCGTCTCCTGTCTCCTGTCTCCTGTCTCGACTAGGAAATTAATTTTGCACGACTACTTATCAGTAGACCTCTTGCATAAATCCGAAAACAAACGATAGAAACAATAATGGGAGGGACTTTCAGTTAATTATTTATTAGTAGTTGATAATCTGGCTCTTCGTTACTTGTTATGGTTCGATAGGGGGGCATAAATCGACTAAATCCTTATCTGGCAAGAGACTTAATTGATTAGTTCGCTCTAGATAAAAAACAATTGACAAAAATCGCTAAATGCCTTTCTATATAAG
>NZ_JAPZQM010000534.1:0-2500 GCF_027530565.1 Microcystis sp. LE19-10.1B
TGGTTGCGGGGGCAGGATTTGAACCTGCGGCCTTCAGGTTATGAGCCTGACGAGCTACCGGGCTGCTCCACCCCGCGTCCGTTGTGGTATCCCGAGGGCTTTGTTTTGGCGATCGGGGTTTATTTGCATCGTATTGGAGAGAGGATTGTGTGTTTCTTTCTAGGTTTGGCGGTGACCTACTCTCCCGCGTCTTGAGACGGAGTACCATTGGCGCGACGGCACTTAACGGCCGGGTTCGGGAAGGGACCGGGTGTTTTGCTCGTGCTATGACCACCAAACCGAGGAAGAAACACGCGCGCTTTTGTCTGCGTTTTGGCAGGTTTTGGCGCGCGATCATCAGTGTGTATTGTTCCAAGTCTGTGTTGCTTTTGACTGTTCCAGGCGAGGCTATTGCCTTGCTGTTTCTGGATCAAATCAAGCCTATCGGGCAATTAGTACCAGTCAGCTGAATGCATTGCTGCACTTACACCTCTGGCCTATCGACGTGGTGGTCTTCCACGGCCCTCAAGGGAGACCTTGTTTTGAAGGGGGCTTCCCGCTTAGATGCCTTCAGCGGTTATCCTGTCCGAACATAGCTACCCAGCACTACCGTTGGCACGATAACTGGTCCACCAGTGGTTCGTTCACCCCGGTCCTCTCGTACTAGGGGCAACTCTTCTCAAGTCTCCTACACCCACGGCAGATAGGGACCGAACTGTCTCACGACGTTCTAAACCCAGCTCACGTACCTCTTTAAATGGCGAACAGCCATACCCTTGGGACCTGCTCCAGCCCCAGGATGAGATGAGCCGACATCGAGGTGCCAAACGATGCCGTCGATATGGACTCTTGGGCATCATCAGCCTGTTATCCCCAGAGTACCTTTTATCCGTTGAGCGATGGCCCTCCCACTTGGGACCACCGGATCACTATGGCCGACTTTCGTCTCTGCTCGACTTGTCAGTCTTGCAGTCAGGCTGGCTTCTGCCATTGCACTCAACGACCGATTTCCGACCGGTCTGAGCCAACCTTCGCGCGCCTCCGTTACTGTTTGGGAGGCGACCGCCCCAGTCAAACTCCCCACCATGCAGGGTCCCGGACCCGGATAACGGGCCGCGGTTAGACATCAAGAGTGCGAAGGGTGGTATCTCAAGGGAGGCTCCACGGGAACTAGCGTCCCCGCTTCGATGCCTACCACCTATCCTGCACATCACAATCCTGATGCCAGTGCAAAGCTGGAGTAAAGGTTCATGGGGTCTTTCCGTCTAACCGCGGGAAGTGTGCATCTTGACACACAGTTCAATTTCGCTGAGTCCACGTTAGAGACAGCGGGGAGATCGTTACGCCATTCGTGCAGGTCGGAACTTACCCGACAAGGAATTTCGCTACCTTAGGACCGTTATAGTTACGGCCGCCGTTTACTGGGGCTTCAATTCAGAGCTTGCACCCCTCCTTTTAACCTTCCAGCACCGGGCAGGCGTCAGACCCTATACGTCGCCTTACGGCTTCGCAGAGCCCTGTGTTTTAAGTAAACAGTCGCCACCCCCTAGTTTGTGCCCCCCACACACACTTGCGTGCATATGGGGCCTCCTTCTCGCGAACTTACGGAGGCATTTTGCCGAGTTCCTTTAACGTGGTTCTCTCAAGCGCCTTGGTATTCTCTACCAGTCCACCTGTGTCGGTTTAGGGTACGGTCTGATGGAGGGCTATTTCCAGGAACCTCTAAGCAGCCCACCCAATCCGATAAGGGCAAACTACCTTCGAGATCCGTCACTTCCTCCTGGCCCAGGAATATTAACCTGGTTCCCATCGACTACGCCTTTCGGCCTCGCCTTAGGGGCCGGCTCACCCTGCTCAGATTAGCTTTAAGCAGGAACCCTTGGACTTTCGGCGAGAGGGTCTCTCACCCTCTTTGTCGCTACTCATGTCAACATTCTCGCTTCTGATCTCTCCACCGGTTGCCTCACGGCCCGGCTTCACAGAAAGCTCCGTGCCTCCAATGCCACCCGAAGGAGGCAAGAGAGGCAATGAGCTATATCACAGAACGCTCCGCTACCACGCACATCGCTGTGCATCCTGAGCTTCGGCTCGTGGCTTGAGCCCCGTTACATCTTCGCCGCAGGACAGCTTATCTAGACCAGTGAGCTGTTACGCTATCTTTAAAGGATGGCTGCTTCTAAGCCAACCTCCTGGTTGTTTTGGCCGTCCCACATGCTTTCCCACTTAGCCACGAATTAGGGGCCTTAGCTGCAGGTCAGGGTTGTTTCCCTCTTCACGACGGACGTTAGCACCCGCCGTGTGTCTCCCGGATAGTACTCTTGGGTATTCGGAGTTTACTTAGACTCAGTAAGGCTGTGGGCCCCCATCATCCATGTAGTGCTCTACCCCCCAAGGTATTCGTCCGAGGCGCTACCTAAATAGCTTTCGCGGAGAACCAGCTATCTCCAGATTTGATTGGCCTTTCACCCCTAGCCACAAGTCATCCAGACCCTTTTCAACGGGTGTTGGTTCGGACCTCCAG
>NZ_JAPZQM010000382.1:0-2601 GCF_027530565.1 Microcystis sp. LE19-10.1B
TTATATTATGGAGCAATCAATAAAAATGAACTCAACAAAATCAAAAGACATCTCGGATTGCTACATAGGGCTTGCTGAATAATGGTAAAACCCTTTTAAAATAAAGCTTTTGACCTGTTAAAGTCCGATGTTAGTGCAAGAAAATAGGATTGGTACTTTCAAAAACGTTGCATTATCCTTCTTGTAGTACATCGCTTGTTACAAAAAACAAGGGCAACAAAGCCTGAAACGACCGGCTCCTGACGACCGGCTACTGACTCCTACCCCCAGGAAAAACTTTTTCAGCAGACCCTACATACCTTTCCTGTAGATGTCGCAATATCCAATCAATTTATTAACTTAATGGAAACCTACTCCCTAAGTCACAAACTCAACATTCCTGACGCTATCATTGCCTCAACAGCATTAGTGCAGAATATTAAGCTATATACATTGAATTTGAGAGATTTTTGTTTTATTCAAGGCTTAGAACTCTATGATCTGTCAAATGAATAACCCATCAACGTTAGCATTTTCCAGCGTTCAGCGAACCAGTCATGAATTAGTCAAAAAATCAAAGAGAATGAAGATAATTGTTAATTCTATTCCCAATTTAGTCCCTTTAATCCTTCATTTTGGGGGGGAGGTTGCCTGAAGAGAAGTGTATCAAGGGATTAGGGAGGTGAGTCGGTTGTGGTGGTGATTCTTGTTCTATGAATTAGCCTCCACCTTACCCAATTGAATCAGCAGTCTGCTCCCCAGTGCCTTCGGCAAGCGCGGCAATCCGATAAAATAGTGAATAGGTGACATCGGGAAAAAATCATCTATGGCAACTACATCAGAAGACGTATGGCGAATCTTAGCCGAATTAGCGACTGCTCAAGCTGAATTAACTGCTGCTCAAAAAGAAACTGACAAACAACTCAAGGAAACTGACCTACTATTGAAGGAAGTCAGTCAACAACAGAAGGAAAACGCCCAACAAATCAAGGAAACTGACCGACAACAGCAGAAAACTGACAAACAACTCAAAGAACTGGGCAAACAAATTGGGGGACTCGGGGCAAAATTCGGCAGCTTTACCGAAGGACTTGCCCTTCCCTCAATGGAAACGATTCTCAGACAACGGTTCGGCATGAAAGTTGTTAGTCCCAGTGTCCGAGCCAGCGAAGATGGACAACACCTAGAAATTGATGTCCTTGCCTATACCAATGGTGAGCTAAATATCGCCTATATCGTCGAGGTTAAAAGTCATGCCAGAGAGGAGTCTATTACACAATTAAAAAGTATTTTACAACGGTTTCGCCGCTTTTTTCCTGAACACAAAGATAAAAAACTCTATGGCATACTAGCATCGGTTGACTTATCCCCAGAATTACGGGAAAAAATTCTGCAAGAAGGGTTTTATGTGGCTCGGATTCATGACCAAGTATTTGAACTCGATATTCCTGATAATTTTCAACCTCGACCTTATTAAAAATTTAGATGCGATTGCCCTCTTCCCCAAAGGAAAAACAACTCTCTTATTCATGAATCGGCCAAATTCAGTAAAATAGTAATAGACCAAATCAGAGGGAAAAATTTATCTATGGCAACTACATCAGAAGACGTATGGAGACTCTTAGCCGAATTAGCGACGGCTCAGGCCGAATTAACTGCTGCTCAAAAAGAAACTGACCTACTATTGAAGGAAGTCAGTCAACAACAGAAGGAAAACGCCCAACAACAGAAGGAAACTGACCGACAACTCAAGGAAACTGACCGACAACAGAAGGAAACCGAGCGACGACAACAGGAAACCGACCGACAACTCAAAGAATTAGGACGGCAAATTGGGGGACTTGGTGCAAAATTCGGCAGTTTTACCGAAGGACTTGCCCTTCCCTCAATGGAAACGATTCTCAGACAACGGTTTGGTATGGAAGTTATCAGTCCCAGTGTGCGAGTCAGTAAAGATGGACAACACCTAGAAATTGATGTCCTTGCCTATACCAATGGTGAGCTAAATACTGCCTATATCGTCGAGGTTAAAAGTCATGCTAGAGAAGAATCCATTACACAATTAAAAAGTATTTTACAACGGTTTCGCCGCTTTTTCCCCGAACACAAAGATAAAAAACTCTATGGCATACTAGCATCGGTTGACTTATCCCCAGAATTACGGGAAAAAATTCTGCAAGAAGGGTTTTATGTGGCTCGGATTCACGACCAAGTATTTGAATTAGATATTCCTGATAATTTTCAACCTCGACCTTATTAAAAATTTAAATGTAATCGCTCTATCTTGCCCAAAGGCAGCAACACTTTTTTCTTCATGAATCGGCAAAATTAAGTAAAATAGTAATAGACCAAATCAGAGGAAAAAATTTATCTATGGCAACTACATCAGAAGACGTATGGCGAATCTTAGCCGAATTAGCCACTGCTCAAAAAGAAACTGACAAACAACTGAAGGAGACTGACCTACTATTGAAGGAAGTTAGTCAACAACAGAAGGAAAACGCCCAACAACTCAAGGAAACTGACAAACAACTCAAGGAAACTGACCTACTATTGAAGGAAGTTAGTCAACAACAGAAGGAAAACGCCCAACAACAGAAGAAAACTGACAAACAACTCAAA
>NZ_JAPZQM010000690.1:0-20820 GCF_027530565.1 Microcystis sp. LE19-10.1B
TCGATAGGTGTTAAAAGTGGTCAGACACCCCCCTTATCAAGGGGGGCAGGGGGGATCCCCCCGCCTCTCGACACCCCCCGTATCACGGGGGGCAGGGGGGATCCCCCCGCCTATCGGCACCCCCCGTATCAAGGGGGGCAGGGGGGCTCCCCCCGCCTACCGGCACCCCCCTTATCAAGGGGGGCAGGGGCGATCGAACCTAAAATCCATTTTTAATTTAATTATAACCAGCTACTTAAGTTAAACTTGTTACACAGAACCTAGAAGAGCCGATAAATTCTCAAAACTTGCTATGATCTAACAAGATTGTTACTGCACTTTCTCGGCTTAATTATCCCCTCCAATGACTCGCCAAATTCACGACCAATTTGCCAAGGAATATTTAGAAGAACTCTTAGGGTCTCTAGGGACGATTAAAAAGAGCAAGAAAGTCAAGAGTGAAGTCCAAGAAATCGATGTCTGGTTTGAACCAGCCAGTTCAGCATCAAGGACGGAATTACCCTTGGGGTTACTCGCTAAAATGGCGGCGACTTGCTGCTTATTTGAACCCTTCCGTAACCCACCCTCGGAGGTAGAGATTCGCAGTTGCATCTCAAAGTTATATGCGGTTCATGGCGAAGTCTTAAGGAAGGCGAAACGGACAAACAAAACTCTAACAGAAGCTGAACTACCAGTTCTCTGGATTTTAACGCCTACTTTTTCGGCGAGAATGATTGAAGAAGTCGTGGGAATCTCCCCTTCATTCCTACCGGAAGAGGGGATGAAAGAGGAGTGGGGAAAAGGAGTTTATTTTTCCCCTAGCCTGTTCAAAACAGGAATCGTCGCCATCCATCAATTACCAGTCAATGAGGAGACTTTATGGTTGAGGGTGCTAGGGAAAGGAGGGACACAGAAACGAGCAGTAGAAGAATTAGTGCAATTGCCTGAAGGTAATCCTTTCCAAGAGAATTTACTGGAAATTCTGGCCAACTGGCGCAAGAGTTTGGAATTAAGAGATAATTTAAGTGCCGAAGAACAGGAGGACATTATGAACCTATCACCAGCTTATCTAAAACAACGAGAAGAGTGGAAACAAGAAGGGATACAAGAAGGGATACAAGAAGGGATACAACGAGGTAGTTTAGAAGAACGGTATTCCCTGATAACCAGTCTTCTGGAAGGACGCTTTGGCAGCCTAGATGCAGAATTATCTGGTCTGGTGGAACAGATTGCCCAACTTCCTATCTCGGAACGCACCAGGTTACTTCTTTCTCTGGCTAATTTATCTCGCTCAGAACTGTTAGAAAGATTCAGGGAAAATTAAACTTTCAATACCCCTAAGCTAGGAAAAACTATCCCCAAGCATTAATAGAAAACGGGTTTCTCGGAGAAACCCGTTTTCTGTGCGTTACTCAACGGATTTAGTATGACAACTGATAAAAACCCCTCCAATTAATGAAGGGGAATTGTCGGATTTTATTGATGGTATTAGGAGACTTTTGCGGTTTCTTTTTCTGAAAAGACGGACGACAAAACAGCACACACTCCCCAAACAAACTGTATTTTAAGCTACATTTTTATAAATATTTACATTCCGCTCCGTCAGGCTTCTTTAGCAAGGTTAAGAGCGATCGCCTTCTATCTTTTAGTAGTCAATAATGCCGTTGACAAGAGCTAAGTTAAGATTGAAGGGCATTCAGTTGTTAATTCGTGTAATTCTTGAGTAGGGCGAAAATATGACGACACTACTTGTACAAGCGACCTCGGCTCCTTTGATGATTGATCTTCCTTGGATTATGCCGATGACGGAGGAGCAATTTTATGAATTTTGTTTAGCCAATCGAGATTTACGCATTGAACGCAGTGCTAGTGGAGAAGTGATCGTTATGCCCCCTGCTTTTTCAGATACGGGTAATCGCAATCTTAATATAGCTGTGCAACTGGGGAGTTGGTCAGAACTAGATGGGACGGGGCTTGGGTTTGATTCTAGTGCGGGTTTTACGCTGCCCAATGGTGCGACTCGTTCACCCGATGCTGCTTGGATTAAATTAGAACGCTGGAATGCTTTAACAGAAAAACAAAAAGCCTCTTTTGCCCCCATCTGTCCCGATTTTGTCATTGAATTACGTTCTGCTAGTGATACAGTATCCAGTTTGCAGAAAAAGATGGAGGAATATATTGCCAATGGTACTTTATTGGGTTGGTTAATAGATCGCCAAAATCGCCAAGTCTATATTTATCGTCCCCATCGAGAACCGGAGATTTTAAATGCTCCTGAAACCATTAGTGGTGATCCAGAATTGCCGGGGTTTGTATTAGTAATGGCTAAGATTTGGTAAATGCGATCGCTGATGAAAGGTTCCGTCAATATAGAACAACTAAGCACGATTAACGCTGTTCTATATTGTTGCTCACGGGAATCCTCAACACTGATAGAACAGCGATAACTAGGGTTTGCTGAATAAATCTAAAAACCTTGTTGGGTAAGACTTTTAGACTTTTTGTCAATCAAAAAGTCCTGGAATGGGAGTGATCAGGGGGAAAATTCCTGGACTTTTTCCCTGAAAATTAGGTAGTTGACCACCTGAAAATCGATAAAACCCCACACCCCACACCCCACACCCTGCCCCCAGGAAAAGCTTTTTCAGCAAACCCTAAGTATCTACACATTTGACCGTCGGGCGGGCGGCTCTAGGCTTAACCCTACTCTCTGTCTCGGTTTCAGGCTTTTCCTCTAGGTTGTTTTGACGGAGATGCCAGCAAAGGAATCTTTAAGAAATTACCCAAAATCCCTGAGTATAGATATTGACGGCGCTAGACTCCCAACGTATAGATAAATACTGTTTCTGGAAGCCCATGACTGTGAGCTACGAAAAAATCACCCCACCGACAACAGGCTCGACAATTACTTTTTCTGACGGAAAACCTCTAGTTCCCGACGATCCGATCATTCCCTTCATTCGTGGTGACGGTACGGGGGTCGATATCTGGCCTGCAACCGAAAAAGTTATCGATGCAGCGATCGCCACAGCCTACGCTGGTCAAAGGAAAATCCATTGGTTTAAAGTCTATGCTGGCGATGAAGCTTGCGAAATCTACGGGACCTATCAATATCTACCCCAAGATACATTGACAGCGATTAAAGAATATGGTATTGCCATCAAGGGTCCCTTGACCACTCCGATCGGTGGCGGCATTCGTTCCCTGAATGTGGCTTTGCGGCAAATTTTTGACCTCTATGCCTGTGTTCGTCCCTGTCGTTACTATGCGGGAACCCCTTCCCCCCATAAAACCCCGGAAAAACTCGATGTCATCGTCTATCGGGAAAATACCGAGGATATCTATCTCGGCATCGAATGGAAACAAGGCACGGAAATCGCCGATAAACTGATTAATTATCTCAACACGGAACTAATTCCCGCCACTCCCGAACACGGGAAAAAACAAATTCCCCTCGATGCGGGTATCGGGATCAAACCGATTAGTAAGACGGGTTCCCAAAGATTAGTCCGCCGGGCGATCGAACGAGCGCTGACTTTACCGAAACCGAAAAATCAGGTTACTCTCGTCCATAAGGGTAACATTATGAAATATACCGAAGGGGCGTTTCGGGATTGGGGTTACGAATTAGCTAAAAGTGAATTCCGGGATGTGTGCGTTACCGAGATGGAATCATGGATCCTGAGCAATAAGGAGAAAAACCCTGATCTGAGCATCGAAGATAACGCCCGCATGGTGGAACCGGGTTATGATGCCCTCACGGACGAGAAAAAAGCCAAAATCTGCCAAGAAGTGACCAGTGTTCTCGATGCTATCTGGGAAACCCACGGCCATGGCCAGTGGAAAGATAAAATTATGGTTAACGATCGCATTGCCGATAGTATCTTCCAACAGATCCAAACCCGTCCCGATGAATACTCGATCCTCGCTACCATGAACCTGAATGGCGATTATCTCTCCGATGCGGCAGCGGCGATCGTCGGTGGTTTAGGGATGGGACCCGGGGCGAATATTGGCGATAGTTGCGCTATTTTTGAGGCAACCCACGGTACAGCCCCTAAACACGCCGGTTTAGACCGAATTAACCCCGGTTCGGTGATTCTTTCTGGGGTGATGATGTTGGAATACATGGGATGGCAAGAAGCGGCCGATTTGATTAAAAAAGGCATCGCAGCAGCGATCGCTAATCGACAAGTTACCTACGATTTAGCTCGTCTGATGGAACCTCCCGTTAATCCTCCCCTGAAATGTTCCGAATTTGCCGATGCGATTATCTCCCATTTTGGGGATTAATTTTCCGGTTAGGGTAGCCTGAAAACTGCCCTATTTTTCGGAAAATACCGTAACTACCGAGGTCTTGACAAAATAGGAAAAAACCAGAACTTCCCCCTTGAGAACTTGAGTTAAAACTTGTAGGATGTTTTGAGTGAGCAGCAAAACGGAATAAAACGGGTTTGGTCGTAATATTTCCTTTGTCTGTTTGTGGCTTTTTTAGGCAAGAGGAGGTAAGGATTGATGATACTCAACCCCTCTGTTTACGAATGATACAGGGGTATAAGATAATTCATAGTTAAAATCAGCAATACCAGAACCCTTTACTTTTTATTATCAAACTCCAACGATAAAATCACCGGCAGTTAAAGCTAATTGTGGGGAGAGGGTAGCCAACTGAATCGCCATAGCTGTAGTGGCACTACCATCGGCATCGAAGAATAAAGCTCCATTGGTGGAATTATAGATAAAACGATGGTCAGCAGTCGTTGCTGTGGTGGCTCCGGCGCCGATGCGGAATTGACTAGAATCGATAGCTGTTCCCACCGTCAATCCACCCCCAAATTGAGACGCAGAAACCACAAGGGTATCATCGATTACTTTGAAATCGGTAATTGAGTCAATGCCGGTACCCGGTGCATTCAAGACAAATTGTTCGAGTCCTGAACCTCCTGTGAGAACATCATTACCATTGCCCCCAACTAGAGTATCATTGCCACTACCGCCTAGCAGGGTATCGTTTCCGTCTAGTCCGGTAAGGGTGTTAGCGGCGTTATTTCCTGTTAGTAGGTTATTGCTGTTATTGCCTGTCCCATCAATAGCTACAGTTCCCGTTAAAGTCAGATTTTCAAAATTAGCGGTGAGAGTATAGGAAGCAAATCCAACTTTGACCGTATCAGTTCCTGCGTTAGCATTTTCTGTGATTGTATCCCCTGCATCAATGGTATAAGCGTCATCACCAGCGCCTCCTTCGAGGGTGTCATTACCGGCTTTTCCATCAAGAGAGTCATTCCCTTCTAACCCAAGAAGAAGATTATTGCCACTATTGCCGTTAAGACTGTTGTTTAGGGTGTTCCCAGTACCGTTAATAGCAGCATTGCCACTGAGGTTGAGGTTTTCTAGGTTGTCTCCCAAAGTATAGGTAAAACTAGCTGTGACAGTATCAGTTCCTTCGTTAAGATTTTCTATCAGGGTATCTCCCCCATCAATGGTGTAGTTATCATTGCCGCTGCCACCCACGAGAGTATCATTACCTAGTCCCCCATTGAGGTTATCGTTACCTGCTAATCCTTCCAGTCGGTTATTGCCGTTATTTCCCGTCAGGCCATTGTTACTGTTATTACCGGTGCCGTCAATATTTCCTGTAGCGAGTAAGGTTAAATTTTCTAGGTTATTAGCGAGAATGTAGCTGAAACCCGCTTTTACGGCATCGGTTCCTTCGTTGGCATTTTCAACAATCGTATCACCGGCATCGATGGTATAAGTATCATTGCCAGCACCACCAACGAGAGTATCGTTACCTGCTTTACCATCGAGATTATCGTTACCTGCTAATCCTTGCAGTAGGTTATTACCGTCATTACCAATTAGGGTGTTATTGAAACCATTTCCCGTGGCATTGAGGTTATCTGTTCCTAACAGGGTGATATTTTCTAGATTGGTTGCTGTTAAGTCGAAATTAATCGAAGTTTGAACGGTATCGGTTCCCTCGTTGGCATTCTCGACAATGACATCGTTAAGGTCATCGATGATATAGGTATCGTTGCCTGCATTTCCAATCAAGCTATCAACACCCGCACCGCCATTGAGGGTATCATTGCCGGCATTACCGATAATTGTGTCGTTACCTGCTAGTCCGCCGAGGCTATCATTGCCACTACCGCCGATGAGTTCGTTGTTGTTGGGATCTCCGTCATCATTGCTAATTGTGCCTGTCACGGTTGCGGTTGTGCCAATCGTATAACTTGTGCCACTGGTGAGGGTAATGCCAATGGTTTCATGGGGTTCAACGATATTATCGGCGGTGGGATTGAGGGTCAGGGTAGCGGTGGATGAGCCGGCTAGAAATGTAATCGAACCTGCTGTTGCACTAAAACTATTACCCCCGCTACGGGTGTAGTCATTGCTGAAAGTAGCCGTTCCACTGACGTTGAAGTTAACGGTTAAAGAATTAGTTTTGTCTCCAGTGCGAGTGAAGGTATAGATAAGGTTCGGTGAACCGTTTTCATTGACATTACTGGGATTAACCGCTAGACTGACTTGCGGCAATTCTATAGCGGCAGCAATGAAGACAAAAGCCTCCGAGTTCAGTTCTAAACCAGTAAGATTGGCGAAAATAGCGATAAGTTCATCTGGTTCACCCACCGGCTGGTCTAGGTAGAGATGGGTATCGTTATTGACGGTTTCTAGACGATAATAACTCTTGTCGCCGTGCAGTTGTACGATATCTTCGATCGAGCTAAAGTCTTGAATTAGGGCGTAGTCTGTGGCACCATTACTGCTATGATTGCGATCATCGTAGCTCCACCAACTTTCATCACCTAGTATAAAGCGATCGCTGCCTGTTCCTCCCGTCATTGTATCAATTTCATTAAGACCCGGGGTGAGGCTATGGCTATCAACTCCTAAAAGAGTATCATTACCTGCTTGTCCATCGAGGCTATCACTGCCGGTTGTTCCTGCCAAAAAATCTTGATTACTGCCGGTGATTAAGGTTAATCTATCAATGCGATCGTAGGTTACTTGGTTATCAGTGGTGTTGATACTCCCTGAACCATTGCTGTAGGTTGAGGAGACTGGAGTTGTTAGGCTAGAATAGTCTACGATCAGATGGTCGATGCCTTCCCCCCCATCTACCGTATCTATTCCTAAACCAGTGTAGATGACATCGTTGCCTGTACCACCTAAAAGGTTATCATTACCGCCGCGTCCTTCTAGAGTATCATTACCGCCTTGTCCATTGAGGGAATCATTACCATCGTCACCGATGAGGTAGTCGTTACCACCACTTCCGGGTACAATTACGCTTTCTATGCCGGTGATAGTTGCGGGGAAAATGATATTTCCAGAATAACCCGGTGCTATGTCAATGCGATCGTTACCGCCACCGCCGTCGATGATACCAGTATAGGGGCCATAGAAGATAAAGATATCATCCCCATCGCCCCCAATAACTGTACCTGTACCACTCAGGTTAAAGGTATCATCTCCCACACCACCATTGAGGGTATCATCTCCTGCCCCACCATAGAGGGTATCATTACCCGCGCCGCCATCGAGACTATCATCGCCATCACCACCAATGAGGTAATCTGCGCCACCGTTGCCAAAGATGGTATCGTTGCCAGAGGTTCCGTAGATAGTATCGTTGCCACTGCCACCCTGAACGTTCATTGCTTCGATGTTGGTGTAGGTGACGCTGTTATTAGTAGTGGTGATTGTGCCACTTGTACCCGTATTGGTAGAGGTAATATTGCTGGTTAGGGTAGAGTAATCGAGGAGTAGTAAGTCACTTCCATCGTTACCATTTACGGTGTCGATTCCCAAACCGGGGTTAAGGGTATCATTCCCGATTCCACCCAAGAGATTATCGTTTGCTGCTAGTCCAAAAATCTGGTCATTTCCGCCTAATCCGTCAATGGTATCATTTCCTGGTGTTCCGTAAAGGGTGTCATCTCCTTCGGTAATGGCAGATGTTCCATTGAGAACTTCAATAATTCCCCGATGGAGTCCACCATAACCACTATTAGGTATATCATTCCAACGTCCTGAACTACCCCAATTAAAATGAACATAATCTTCATTTCCATAATTATTGGGTTCACCACTATTCCAATTGGTATAGGTAACAGGTTCACCATTAATCCATTTAAACACACCTTCTTGTGCAACATCATTTAAACCAATCCAAAAGAGTTCTGATCCTCCAAAAGCATTAACTAAAAATTGATTTTCTGCGGCATCATTAATAGTAACTAAATTCCCTCCCATTGCTTGCGCTTGTGCTTGTGCATCTGTCCAAGTTGTCGCCGTAGTTAGGTAATAAGTAATCGGAGTATCAACAATAGTTAAAGTGGCTGTTTTTTGTGTTCCTAATGTTGCGCCATTAGTGGGATTACCGAGGGTTGAATTTACTGTTTCGTTACCTTCATAAGCAGTATCTTTGACAATGGGTATAGTGATAGTTTTCTCGGTTTCACCGTCAGCAAATGTTACTGTAATCGGTGTATTATTGTAGTCTAATGGTGAGGTTGCCGTACCATTACTAGGAGTAACAGTAACGCTGACTTGTCCCTGAGTATTAAGGCTACGAGTTAAAGTAATTTCGGTGATAGGTGTTCCGTCTTCTTTGACAGAATAATTAGGTTGACTGAAAGCAATTACACTAGAATCAGCCACATCAATTAGGTTAATATCAAAAGATTGATCGTAGGTTAATCCGCCTTGATCTTGCGTCCGAATAGTGATAGTATGCTTTTGATTAGTTTCGTAATCTAATTTAGTTCCATCAGCGACAATTAATTGATTACCATTAATGGCAAAGCGTCCATTTGCATTATCAACTAAGCTGTAAGTAAAGGTATTATTTACGTCAGGATCAGTAGTGTTTAATGTGCCGATAACTGTGCCGTTGGGACTATTTTCATCAATGGTATTCTTGCTTATTTGGATATTTGTTGGTGATTCATTAACATTATTAATAGTAATGTTAAAAGTAGAAATAGGTGGGTCGCTGGTATTAAATTTTTGTACATAGATACCGTTTTCACTACCATCTTGATTTTCTGATGTCCAAGTAATGATAACAGAACTTCCATCTGCTAAGGTTGTTATGGCAGGAAACCATTGATTATTAGCCGTGTATTGATTAATGGCAAATTCATTACCAATCTTATTACAATTAGCGTCAAATTGCTGTCCATAAATACCATAACCACTACCATCTTGATTTTGGGATTGCCAAACAACAACAAATCCACCATTACCTAAAGCAGTTACAAATTGATAAAATTGATTTCCAGTAGTATAAGTATTAATTAGAAATTCACTGCCTATTTTATTGCCAGTAGAGTCAAATTTTTGTCCATGAACACCATAACCACTACCATCAATACCATTGACATTCCAGCCTCCAGAATCATAAGTAACAACAAATCCACCATCAGTTAATACGGCTATTCTTGGTTCAGAATAATCATAATAAGGACTAGAATGAATTTGAAACTGATTGCCTAGCTTATTACCATTGTTGTCATAACGCTGTCCATAAAGACCCCAATGACCATTATTTTGAGGATAGGATTGCCAAGCAACGATTAAATCACCATTATTTAGGGTTATTGCGGCCGCTTGTATTTGGATTCCAGAAGTATAAGTATTAATTGGGAAATTAGTACCTACTTTATTGCCATTAGCACCATAGCGTTGTCCATAAATATTACCATCAACATCTCCTGATTCAGATGCCCAAGTGACAAAGAAACCACCATCATTAAGAGTTGTTACTGAAGGATAAGGTTCCCACCATTGGGTATCTTGAGTATAGGTACTAATTTGAAATTCACTGCCTACTTTATTGCCATTAGTATCATAGCGTTGTCCATAAATAGGATTACCACTTCCATCTTGTAATTTAGATGCCCAAACCACAACAAAACCGCCACTATTTAAAGCTGTAATTGAGGGGTTATATTGAGCATTTTGAGTGTAGGTATTAATTTGAAATTCACTGCCTATTTTATTACTATTAATGTCGTAACGTTGCCCATAGATTCCCCAATCACTGCCATCTTGTCCTTGGGATGACCAAACAATTACAAAGCCACCATCTTTTAAAGCTGTTGTTGATGATTGATGGTAGTTATCATTAAATCCTTGATTATTAGTTGTATAGGTATTAACCTGAAATTCATTTTTGACATCGGCAAGGGTAAATTTAAAGTTATCAGATGTGGTTTCACTACCGTTATGTTGATAGGTTAAAAGACCATTATCTATATCAGCTTGGCTGAAAGTATCACCTAGTTTTAAAGTTGTACTGGTGGGTACAATTCCAGTAGTCCAAGTTGCACCATAAATTGTGCCATTATTATGATTATTAGTTAAGTCTGTAACCGTATTTCCTGAACCTTCATTAAAGTTCCAATAACCGACTAATCCAGTTTCATTACCTGTTAATTGACGATTGATGTCAGCTTGAATTTCAGCTTGAGTTCTGGCTTTATTCCAGATTCTAACTTCATCAATTAAGCCATTAAAATAATTTGTATATCCTGTCCCTATATAGATAGGATTATTACTCGGTGTTGCTGAATTAAATATGGTGTATGTCTCATTAACTTTTACTCCATTTATATACCAACTAAGTTTTTGATTGCTAAAATCTCTTACAACTGCAAGATGAGACCACTGATTAATATTTAGACTTTGATTAGTATTAAATGCTTGATAATTTATTCCACTACTACCCCAGTCTCTACCAGTGACTCCATAATAGTAATGAACAGTTCCGTCAGCAGCCCAACTCACGTTTTCTTCAAGAGTAAGAGTTCCTTCGCCTCCCCAAGCTTTGTTAAAAGGATTTTGTCTGTAATTAAAATGATTTGGCTTAATCCATAGTTCAATTGTTTGATTTTCAGTAATTTGTAACGCATTAGGATTTCCTAAAGCGATATAGTCACTACCTCCATCAAATGATAATGCTTTACCAGTGGGATTATTGAGAATTAACTGACCGTTATCAGGTAAATCAGTTAAGGTATAGATAATCTCTGTGGGTAACTTATTAGTTTCAACAGCTTTAAGAACAGCATTATTAATCAGTTTTGTTTGTCCTTCATCAAGGATGATTACTTGATTAACTTCGTTGTCAACTATCGTTAAAGTTGCTTTGTCTTGTGCGCTAATGGTTGCGCCGCCTGTAGCATTTGTTAGGGTTAAATCGAGGGTTTCACTTCCTTCAAATTGAAGATCATCTACAATAGGAATAGTAATAGTTTTAGAGGTTTCCCCATTATTAAAGGTGACAGGGATAGAATTATTAGGATAATCATGAGGACGTTTAGCTGTTCCATCACTTAAAGCTATCGTCGCGCCAACTTGTCCATCACTTCCACCTGTACGATTAATGATGACAACATTAACAGGTGTTCCGTCTTCATTAACCGTAAATTGAGCATTACTAAATGCTAAAGTTCCAGGTTTTGGTATATCATCATCAATAATAGCGATTGTGACCGCATTTGAACTATGGGGAATACTTACATAGTCATCAGTCCCATCAAATAATAGAGAATAATCAGTACTCATAATCTACCCCTTCTCTTAGCTGTGATTCCAAGCAAAACCGAGCGGAGATTAGTCGGAAACTAACCTACAAAAATCACCCACACTTTTACCAGATAATTGTGACTAGAACTGTTATAAAAATGTCGAGCTTGACTACATATACCCAGTCAACGAATCGCAAATTAACTTTTTAGCTGTCCTAACACTATTATAGAAATCCTAGGGACAAAAGTTCAGTATAAATACTCAATCGCAACAAAAAGAAATAAACAACATTTTGATTGTTTATTTCAGTAGTCGTGCAAAATTAATTTCCTAGTCGAGACAGGAGACAGATGAACGTAGGTTGGGTTGAAGCATGAAACCCAACGCCCGATTATGTTACGCTACCGCTAACCCATCCTACAAATAATTGTGCCTCCCCACTTATATCAGGGATCAAGAAAAGCCGTCGTTCTACGACGGGGTTTTAAACCCAAATTTTCGATAATCTCGATCGCAGTAGCTTTGCTCTAGGCTACTGGACTTGGTTAGTACAAAATAACTATTGCAGGCGTTTTAAGCGTTCTTGGAGAATTTGGGCTTGTTTTTCGGCCTCCGCTAAAGCTTGCTTCGTTTTTTGGATTAAAGCTTCTGGAGCTTTTTCAACAAAGCTAGGTTTATTCAGGCGATCGCTCAAACTCTTGATTTCCCCTTCTACTTTAGCTAAATTTTTCGCTAATTTCCCGGCCAATACCGATATATCAACCAATCCGGACAGGGGAATGAGGATTTCTACCGTAGCGACAACACCGGCGATCGCTTGATTGACTTCCTCGGTTAATTTGGCCGTCAAAATTAAGTTTTCGATCTTCGCCAAGTCTTTTAAGTACACTTGTCCGCGTTGCAAAATAGCTAATTCTTGGCTGTTTTCTGTCTGTAAAATTGCCGTGATCGTTGCCCCCGGTTTAATCCCTGCTTCGGCGCGCAAATTACGCAACACCCGAATACTTTCAATTAATAACTCAAAAGTATTTTCTAAGTCTAGATCGATCAGAGAACTATCAGCTATTGGATAGGTTTCTAAAGCCAAAACTTGCTGATTTTCTTGGGTTAAATTATGCCAAATTTCTTCGGTAATATGGGGCATAAAGGGATGTAATAATTTTAATGTCCCTGCCAAGATAAAAGCCAAAGTTTGCCGGGCCGTAGCACAGGAAACCGATTCTTTATCCTTCCATAAACGAGTTTTCACTAACTCGATATACCAATCACAGAAATCGCGCCAGATAAATTCGTATAGACCTTTTGCCGCTTCCCCCATGCCATAATTTTCTAGATAATCTCTAGTTTTTTGTACTGTTTGATGATAACGAGATAAAATCCAGCGATCGGCTAATTCTAAATTTTCTAAAACTGGTTCACCCAATTCTTCTGGGGTTTTTCCCTCCAGATTCATCATGACAAAACGGGAAGCATTCCAAATTTTATTGGCAAAATTTCGGGCCGCTTCTACGGATTCCGATTCATCGGTTTTACGGTTGTATTGCAGACTGATATCCTGTCCTGCTCCTGCCACTTCTCGGATTAAGGTATATCGTAAAGCATCGGTTCCATATTTATCAATTAAAATTAGGGGATCGATGCCGTTATTAGCAGATTTAGACATCTTTTTGCCGTTTTCATCCCTAACTAAACCGTGAATATAGACATCTTTAAAGGGCATTTCTCCCGTAAAATAGCCCGCCATCATCGTCATTCTTGCCACCCAGAAAAAGATAATATCAAAACCAGTGACGAGGGTTGTGGTGGGATAATAGGTATCTAGATCAAGGGTTTTTTCTGGCCATCCCATAGTTGAAAATGGCCACAATCCCGAGGAAAACCAAGTATCTAAAACATCGGGGTCTTGTTGAATAATTATATCCTCTCCATACTCTTGTTTGGCCTTAGCTAAAGCGGAGGTTTCATCCCAGGCAACGACGAAGGGAGTATGGTTAGTAATTTCGTTGTTAGTTTCACTGATAATATACCAAGCGGGAATTTGATGACCCCACCACAGTTGTCGAGAAATACACCAATCTTTTAGTTTAACTAACCAATCGCGATAAACTTTTGTCCATCTTTCTGGCACAAAACGGGGCGAGTTTTCCTGATCTAAACAGGCTAAAGCTTTTGTGGCTAAAGGTTCAATTTTAACGAACCATTGGGTAGATAAAAGGGGTTCCACGGGAACTTTACCTCGATCGCTATAGGGGACGCTATGGCGATAGGCTTCAATCTTAACTAAAAAACCGTCTTCATCGAGTTTTTTAACGACATTTTTGCGGGCAACAAAACGATCTTGACCTGCGAATATTCCGGCATTTTCGTTTAAACTGCCGTCTAAATTCATGATATTAATAAAGGCTAAATTATGGCGTTTACCCATCTCAAAATCCTTGGGATCGTGGGCCGGCGTAACTTTGACGCAACCGGTTCCGAATTCCAGATCCACCAATTCATCGGCAATAATGGGGATTTCTCGCCCCATTATCGGTAAAGTGACGGTTTTGCCGATTAAATGGCGATAACGGCGGTCTTGCGGGTTGACAGCTACACCAGTATCACCGAGCATGGTTTCGGGCCTTGTGGTGGCTACTTGAAGATAACCGCTACCATCGCTAAGAGGATAGCGAAAATACCAGAGATTTCCCTCAATGTCCTTGTTTTCCACCTCTAAATCGGAAACGGCCGACCGGGATTCGGGACACCAGTTAACTAAGTATTGACCGCGATAGATTAATCCGTCCTCATAGAGTTTGATAAAAGCAGTACGGACAGCATGGGAAAGTCCCTCATCCATGGTGAAACGTTCCCGCGTCCAATCGACGGATACCCCCAAGCGTCGCAGTTGATTAACAATGGTACTACCGGACTCCTCTTTCCATTGCCAAGCGCGTTCGAGGAATTTTTCCCTTCCTAGTTGATAACGGTCGGTTTTTTCGGCTTTTAATTGGCGATCGAGTATAGCTTGTACTGCAATACTAGCGTGATCTGTCCCGGGCAGCCAGAGGGTATTTTTGCCGGTCATGCGCTTGTAGCGAACAAGTGTATCAATCAAGGAACTCTCGAAAGCGTGACCCATGTGGAGACTACCGGTAACATTGGGAGGGGGGATGACTATACAGTAGGTTTCGCCGCCTTTTTCGGGGTTTGCTGTAAATATCTCTTGATTTTCCCAATATTGCTGCCATTTCGTTTCTGTGATCTTGGGATCGTATTGCTTCGATAGTTCCGAGGTCATGATGGGGGGATTCTACAATTCTTAGTTCTTTGTCAATTGTCCCACATTTGGGAGAGATCAAATTCTGGTTTAGTTGCTGGCTAAAAATTTTCAAGAGTCTTATTAAGATAGCTGTTATCTTTTGCTGGGGTAAATATAGCTAATTTCTGGTAACTTTTTTGTATCTCACCAGTATAATAATTGCTATAATCAATTGAGAGAGCTAATCAATAAGTGGGTAGGTATTAAAAACTTTCAGATGCCCCCCTATTAAGGGTAGGGTTGATTCATGAATCAACCCTACTTAATAAGGGGGGATCGAACCTAAAATAAATTTTTAATTTAATTATAACCAGCTACTTAAATTATGACCATAGCAACAGATAAAAGTACCTATAGCTTTGCCGAATATTTACAACTAGAGGAAACGGCAGCCTATAAAAATGAGTATCAAGACGGGGAAATCGTACCGATGACAGGAGGCACTACCGATCATAATAAAATTGCTCTCAATTTTGCCGCTTATTTAAAATTTGCCCTCAAAGAACAGAAATATAATATTTTTATCGGTGATGTGAAATTATGGATAGCGCAATATCGTCAAGCAACCTATCCCGATGTGATGCTAATTGAGGGTGAACCGATTTATTATGAAACTGGTAAGACAACTGTTACCAATCCCAAATTAATAGTAGAAGTCCTATCAAAATCAACTCAAAATTATGACCAGGGTGATAAATTTCTCTATTATCGTTCGATGCCTGGATTTCAAGAATATATTCTGATCAGTCAAAGTCGTCCATATATCATGCAGTATAACAAAACTGAAGAAAATAAATGGTTATTAACGGAATACGAGGGCGAAAATGCCAGTTTATCTTTAACTTCTGTCAATTTCGATCTCAGTTTTCAGGAAATTTATGAAGGAGTTACTTTTAATATATAGCGGTTTTCAGTCTAATAAGGTATAGTAAATCCCTTGCTAGATAGGCGTTTAAGCGTTTCAATCGGGACTCACTTCTGTCCCACATTCCGCACCCTAGTCGTTGAAATCAAAAGTTGCTCTAGCCCTTGTATAGTAAGACTTTTAGCGATTACTAAGAATTATGAAGTGTCACACTCTAGTCAGCGATTGCCAGCTTAATGAGAGTTTATCTCAATAATTTGGTATCAGAGTTATCAGATTTTTAGGGCTAATTGTGCATCTGCTGGGCAAACAAATTAGCCTGTAATTCAGAGCCGGCAATCGTTTTGACGATTTAGATAAAATTTTCAATGTGACACTTTAGGGTGCGGAATGTGGGTAAAAAGATTGTATCCGTCAATAACATCTTGACAGACCACTTAGTTTGATGATCTAAAATTTGAGTGTTGTTGCATCAACTTAAGGTAGAACATTCATTCTTGTATTTTGTGATTGCGATCGCTAATTGAACGTGAAGTTTATGACTGGCTTTAAAAGCCATGTAATGAGCGGTGGGAATAGTTCCCAGTAAACTCAAATCACCAATTAAGTCCAATAATTTATGTCTTGCTGGCTCATTATCAAAGCGTAAAGGAGGATTTAACCATTGATTTTGATCGCAGACTAAAGCATTTTCTAAACTGCCTCCTTTAATTAAACCAGCCTTTTGTAAATATTCAATTTGATCGGCAAAACCGAAAGTCCGGGCTGATGCGATCGCTTGACTAAAACTTTCCCGATCAGGACTCCAACTATACCATTGATTACCGATCGGTTTATAGGTAAAATCGATGCCGTAGGTAAAACGTAATTCAGGGGAAGGAATCGCCGCCACAAAAGCATCTCCTTCGTACAACCAAATCGGTTGAGAAATAGTTAAATCTGATGGAGAAAAAGAGTTATCTAAACCAGCATTTTTGATCGCTTCTACCCAGATTTTGGCCGAACCATCAAGGAGGGGAATTTCCGCACCATCCACCTCAATGCGAGCATCCTCTACCCCCAAAGCGGTTAAGGCTGCCAATAAATGCTCAACGGTTCTAACCTTTGCTTCTCCTCGTCTCAATTCCGTTGATAAAGTTGTTTGGTAAACCGAAGAAACTAGAGCGGGAATAATCGGTTGATTGGCTAAATCTCTGCGGACAAAATAACGTCCTTCCCCCGGATTTGCCCCACAGACGCGCACCCTTGTTATCTCCCCCGAATGCAGTCCAATTCCCGATAATTCAAATTGTTTAGCGATAGTAGAAACCATAATTATTAAGTAATAAAGCTTTTATCCGTGAACAGCAAAAATAACTAAATTTATCGATAACTGATAACTGATAACTGATAACTGATTAGAATCGTTCCCCGATACCGAAATGGAGACGAGAACCACCATCGACATTAAAACCGAAGTCAACCCGAATTTGGCCGACGGGAGATTGTACCCGAACACCTAAACCGTAACCGAGACCAGTACCGGGTAAATCCCGGACAATCCCGGGTTGACCGGGGACATCGCCTTGGGAACCAATAGTAGTCCCGAAATCGACAAATAACGCCCCCCCGATAATTGCGACAATGGGAAAACGATATTCGGCCGTCGCTTGGAAATAACTGCGACCGCTACCCACTTCTCCCTCGGCGTAACCCCGTACAGAGTTACTACCCCCCACAATAAAAGCATCGTAGGGGGGTAAATCGCCTAATACTGTCCCTGCTTGCACATTAAAAGCGAGGGATTGCTGACCTTTAAAAATATCGGTTTCAAAGAGATTAAAGGAATTAATAAACCGAACGGGGATAAAGTAACTATAACTACCCCGAACACGAGTGCCGAAAATACTGCCAGAACCGACCGGAATAGTTTGTTCTAAACCTAGACGCAGGAAAGAGCCACTGGTGGGCTGCAGGGGATTGTCGCGAAAATCTCGAATAGCGCCAATATTTAGGGAAAGTAGATCATCGATCCCAGAGGAACTAAAAGCCAGTTGTTGACTGCCAAAACCATTGAGAGGTGCAGACAGGGGGGAGATGTCACCATTGGCATTTTGCACCTGTACCTGTTGATAGTTAAAGCCTAGGGAAACCACCCATTTTGGTTTCGTAAACACATCGGGGGCCAAAGGACGGACAAAAGTAATACCACCACCCGTCCGGACGATACGGGGACTATCATTATCGTTAAGCGTCCGAATCGAGGAATTCTCCCCATCATAAACCAGAGAAATCGACTGTCGCCGGAAAACGTTCACCGTGTAGGAAGTGCGGAAATTATCCTTGGCAATCCAAGGATCGGAAAAACTCAGATCAAATAAAAATTCCCGTTCCCCTAACTGGACTTCTGCCCCTAAAGTTTGATTATTACCGCCAAAATTGCGCTGTTGATAGCTTACAGTGCCGAATAAGCCCGCATTCGAGCTAATACCACCCCCAGCAGCCAGGGAACCAGTATTACCTTCCACCACATCGACGTTAACAATCACCTCCCTTGGGTCGCTGCCGGGGGAAAAAGACAGACGCACATCCTCGAATAAACCGAGACCGAAAACACGCTGTAAATCCTGTTGGGCGGTATTGCGGTTGAAAATATCCCCCGCTTTTAGGCGCATTTCCCTAGTAATGATAAATTCTCTGGTTTTACCCTTGACTGGTTCCTGTTCGACGTTAAAGTAGCGTACTTGAATTTTTTCGATTAAACCTTCGGAAATGACCAAAATCACCCTACCATCGGGAGTGACTTGCGGCGCACCGATTACCTGGGCCAGATCATAGCCGTTTTTACTGTACCAGTCATTGATTTTTTTTACCCCCGCCTGTAATTCCCGTAAATTCAGGGTTTTGCCGTATTGACTAGCGAAAATTTCCTCGACCACCCCGGCAGGTAAAATCGATTTGTCCATGGTTTCCGGGGCAATTTGAATCTGTACACCCTGAAAAACGGGGTTAGGTTGCACCTCAAAGGTGACTCGCACCCCTAGGGGCGTATCTTGGGGAACTGCCCGCACATCGGCAAAAAAGCCCGTGGCAAAAACGGCGTTAATATCTTCTTGTAATTGCGATCGAGTCGTGCTTCGTCCTGGTCGGGTGCGAATGGTATTATAAACTAGATTTTCTAATTCTCGATCGGCCCCCTGTACTACCACTTCGGCCACCAAAACTCGCGACTCCTCCGCCGGCACCGGTGGGGCTGTTGTGGGAGTTTCTGCAGGGCTTGGGGTTTCCGTCGGGGTTTCCGTCGGTGCTGCCACGGGTGGCGTAGTTTCTCCCGTCGCAGGAGGCGACTGTACTATCTGCTCGATGCGGGGAAAAACCATTTCTTGCGGTTCTTCTTCGGCCATTACCGTCCCGTGAAATAATCCGAAAATAGCCAGCAGCAGAGCCAGCGAGGAATATCGCCCCGAAAAATTGAGATTTTTAAGCACTTCCACACACCCAGTAACACCATTATGGTTTTTTTGTTTTCTCTGCCCGAGAAATTTAACGAACGTTAAAACTCTAGCAGATTGCTTACTCTCAGTAAATCCCAGCTTGACCGGTGACTCAAGAGATACTGCATCAGGTCTGATATGGGTCAGCCGTCAGCATTAAGTTTTTATCTTGCCATATCTTAGCTTTTTCTGGTTTGGCTCTATTCCAATTCACCCTCTGGGATTATTGCCAACTCGGTTGGCGCACAATTAAATACATATCTTCCTAACTCACCAAAATTAAAAACAATTAAGTTTATTCTTGTGGGAATCCCCCAGCTTTTTACACCCGGGCAGATGTCAACGTCTCGTTTTTAATAACTGTACCAGTTGCGAGACCTGTTGGCGATTGAACATTTGCAGCAGGGTACTAGCTACTAATTCCGGTTCTAGGGTAATTAGGATTTGTGGTAATTTGGCGGCGGCTAATAATTGCAATTCCTGACTGACGGTGATTTCTTCCCCGCGACCCCATTCTAGTAAATCACCGGCTTGTTTTAATTCTTTAATAATAACCGGGGCGAGAGTGCGGTAGGAATGTTTGGGGTTAGCCAGGGCTGATTCGGCATTTTTAACTAAATATTGCCACTTTTGCTGTTCTGAAGCCAATTGAGACAGAGATAAAGTTAACTTTTGTAATTGCTGACGGGAAGCACTGGTTTCTTCCTGTTTGAACAGTTGTAACATCTGTTTGAGGATATCTCTGACGCGGATGGAGATAGAAGACGCTGTCGCAACAGCTGGGGTAAATTTTTGGGGGTCGAGAAGATAGTTAAGATGGGCCTGTAATTCGGCAAAAGTCGGTTCACCTTTTTTAAGGATAGCGTTAGCTTCCTCGGCTTGCAAACCTAATGGACTGGACAGCTTATCGATCAATATCTGAAGCAGATCATAACCCTTGAGGAACAAAGATTCTAATTTTTTATCCACTTGTATGGGATTTTCTTTCAGTATTTTAAAAGCATCCTCAAGACGGTGAGCAGTTTTTTGGATACTGCCATAACCTAACATGGCCGCTCCCCCCTTAATGGAATGGGCGGCACGAAACATCTCGTTCATCTGTTCAGTATTGTTCACGAGATTGCCTAAGTCTAAAATCCCCTGTTCCAAAGTTTCCAGGTGTTCTTTGGCTTCTTCGATGAAATAGCCGAGAATTTTCTGAGCGTTAGCGGAGTCCAAGGTCTTATCCCCCTTATCACGATGCTGTCTAGTCCTAGATTGCCCAGTTTTTCAGGAAATATATCAGTTATGGGGCAATGGCTAGGAAAACTGGCCCAGACGGACACAAGCTAAGTTCAAAAGCCTGCCCACAAGGGTTCTCAGCTTCTCTTGCTTAAAATAGATCGATACAACGGCAGGCAAAAAGCTAAGAAAAGAATCGGGGATGGGAGCAAGCTGACTAGAAATTATTCTTGATAAGAGGAAACTGAGTTGTTGACTATCTAAGATGGTAATGATTTGGTAGTAGTGGCGTAGCCCTCTTGCTTACCTGGTATGAATTGTGTAAAATATTTATGAATAAAAATAATTGGAACCCGCTCAGTCTTTAAACCTCTAGCTTGCTCATGACTGGCTCTTCTCGACTTTGTGTGATAATTTTTGCTTATGGAATCGTGAAA
>NZ_JAPZQM010000760.1:0-11288 GCF_027530565.1 Microcystis sp. LE19-10.1B
AAATCAAGGAAAGTATGAACAACAAAAACCTGATGAAAACAATCGTTACTGGATAAAAGAACTTAATTTGTTTATCGGTATCTGGCAAGGAAGCAAAGCTGAATTTACTACTAATTGGTTGCGCTGGTGGGATAAGTCGGGAAATTTGCTATTATGGGGGAGTGAGTTAGTAGAGCAAGAAAGGCAACGAGCCGAGCAGGAAAAGCAACGAGCCGAACGCTTGTTGGCAAAATTGCGCTCGCTGGGAGTTGACGTTGATGATAGTTTATGATGAGACGGGTGCATCTCAGTTTTGCAAAAATACTGAGTGTGTAAAGCTAACAATAGCTAAAATCCTTGTCTGTATGGATCTACTAAAGATGCACCGGTCATCCCCTCTCAAATGGCTCTGATATACTGTGTTGCGACCGCCGTAGTTTTGTCTATGCTGATACAAAAGTAAGTCAGAAAGGTTATGATATTTTTTACGCCAAATTATCCAAATACGAGGACAAAAAACAGCTACGGGAGGATAAGGTACAATCCCAAGACCTACCCGCCAACAAATCGGATACTATCAAAGTTGTCTTACAACTGGGAAAACCTAGAGCTTATCTTGGGACAATGTGGGCATTGCTTACTCAGAATCCGGCTCTTCTTGTTTCTGTGTGGAAGCAAGAAGAATAGGGATAATTTTCTGGAAAGATAGTCTTCAAAGCCTTGCCTAGCAAGACTACTAGAAACGATAAACACTGATTATCACACCAAGTCGGGGAGAGCCAGAATCCTTTAATTTATACCTGATCATCGCAAATTTATGAAAGCTAAAATTCACTTAAAAAATCACTGCCGAATCTGTCAATCAGAGAATTTAAAGAAAATTCTCACCTTGCCTCAAATGCCATTTACGGATGAATTTATCCTTCAAGAGGAATTAGGTCGGGAATTTAAAGCCGATATTCCTATCTATCTTTGTTTAGATTGTCATACAGTTCAAACGCAACATGATGTTGATGTAACTGACTACTATGAAGACTATCAATACTCAGTAGGAACATCAAAAACAGCCAGTAAATTTATGGAAACTTTAGCCAAGTCCTTAATTGATAAATACTTTATCGAGGACAAAATTAAAGTTTTAGAAATTGGATCGGGAGATGGAGGACAATTAATTCCTTTTCAAGCAATGGGGGGTAAAGTTCTCGGTTATGAACCTTCCTCGTATTTGACTAAAATTGCTGAAGATCAAGGGATCAAAACTATTCAAGGATTGTTCAACGAATCATCTATTGAAAAACTGCCTGAAGATTTTAAAAAAGTCGATATTGTGCTGTTATCCTATACCTTCGATCATCTGCCAGATCCCGTCAATTTTCTGGAGACTGTTCGGGAAATACTTAATCCTGAAAAGGGAATTTTAGTAGTAGAAGTTCACGATTTAGAGAAAATTTTTGATCGACGAGAGTATTGTTTATTTGAACATGAACACTCAATTTATTTAACTTCCTCAACCGCTCAATCGTTAATGGAAAGAATGGGCTATGTAATGATTGATTTTAATATTGTTCCTGAGTCAATCCGCCGGGCAAATTCTCTACTTTTTGTGGCTACTCCCAAAGGCTCTATTTTGGCTAATCAAGCTTTACCCAAGGTAGAACTTGATAACTTTGAGGAGCTTAATTTTTATGACACTCAAGTCCAAAAAATCTATCAAGGAATTCAGAATCTAGATGATTATTTAGAGAAAAATAGCCAAAAAGGGAAAAAAATAGCTGGCTATGGTGCTGGTGGTCGTGGTGTGATGACTCTAGCAGCTATGAACAAGGCTCATTACTTAGAGTATTTAGTGGATAAAAAACCGAAAGGGCAAGGGATTTACTGCCCCAAATCGGAAGTTCCCGTCTTTGGTATTGAAAAACTGCAAGAATCCCCCGTTGACGATATAATTGTCTTTAGTTTCGGTTATCTAAAAGAGATTCAAGAGGATTTACAAAAATTTGGCTATTCATCGGAGCAACTTCACTCGATGCTTGATATCTTAGACGGGAGGGAAATGTAATGGGACAATCTTCTCAGGAAAAAGTTATCATCCTAACTGGGGCATCGGGATTTGTTGGTGCTGCTGTACTCAAACAAATCCTCAAAGATGGCAATCTTCCCTTAGTATTACAAAGACCTTCTTCCAATCCGTTTCGACTCAAAGATTTAGAAGGATATCCTACTTTTGTTTATCAAAGTCTAACGGATGAGCAATTAATTGAAAAAATCAAGGATTATCAGCCACACATTCTGATTAATCTCGCCTGGCGAGGAGTGGCAGGAAAAGATCGCAATGAATTGCACCAAATCCAAGATAATCTTCCCTTAACTTTACAGAGTGTTGAATTAGCTAAATCAGTCGGGTGTTCACAATGGATTGGCATCGGCTCTCAAGCCGAATATGGGAATCCTAACCGTCAAGTGGATGAACAATTTCCTACCTATCCCACCACCCTTTATGGGAAAGCTAAATTAGCGGCCTGTTGGGCAGCCCTAGGATTATGTCAAGCCTATGATATTCAAGGTTCTTGGATTCGTCTTTTTGATCCCTATGGTCCTGGGGATGACTCCTACTGGTTAATTCCCTATTTGATCCGAGAAATCGCCTCGGGCAATAGCCCTAAATTGACAAAGTGTGAGCAATTATGGGATTATCTCTATGTTGAGGATGCCGCTAAGGCCATCTTGAGTGTAGCTTATACTCAAGCAACTGGGATATTTAACCTTGGCTCGGGCGTAGCTATACCTTTGAAAGAAGTTGTAGAAACCCTTAAGAATTTCGTTAATCCCACTATTCAACCCGAATATGGTGCGGTTCCCTATCGTCCCGATCAGGTGATGCACTTACAAGCGGATATTACTCGCATCAAAACCTTGACGGGATGGGATCATAAAATTACTATTGAGCAAGGATTACTAGAAACGGTTAAAGGGATCTTAAAACAATGAAAGAACAACCAATTCCTTCAGAAAACAACCAAGCATTAAGCCAATTAGGGCATCATTTAGTTAAATATACTAATCAGGAAAAAGGTATTCTTGAGCGTTTATGTGAATCTTTTGAGGCATCTAAACTACCATTATCTCAACGACTACAAACATTTCCTCGTCAGGTACGTCGCCAAGACATTGCTCGATTTTTGACAAAATGGGAAATTTTCAAACTTAGCCTCCCCGCTAATGGCAGTGTTGTTGAGTGTGGCGTTTTTGGAGGGGGTGGATTACTGTCTTGGTATCATTTTTCTGCCATTTCTGAACCCTATAATCATACTCGCAAAGTGATCGGATTTGATACTTTTGAAGGGTTTCCTGGTGTTCACGAGAAAGACCTTCAAACTGGAGTTTCTGAACATCTAAAAGAAGGAGCATTTCAAACCCACAATGCGATTGTAGAAGAAATTAAATCTCTAGTTACCATTCACGACAACAATCGTCCGCTAGGGCATATTCCTAAAATCGAATTAGTCGTCGGAGATGCTTGTCAAACGATTCCTCAATATGTGAGAGATAATCCTCATTTGTTGATTAGTCTTTTATACCTAGATTTTGATATTTATGAACCGACTAAAGTTGCCTTTGAATATCTCTATCCTCGGGTTGTTAAGGGGGGAATTATTGCTTTTGATGAGCTAAACTGCGCCGAATTTCCAGGTGAGACCCAAGCCCTTTTAGAAAGCCTAGACTTGCGGATGGTTAAACTCTGTCGCTTTCCTTATGACCCCTATATTTCCTACTTTGTTAAAGAATAATGATTCAAGCAAACACAATCAAACAATTAGCTCAATCAATCCGTCTTCAGGCTTTACAAATGGTTCATCGAGCTAATGCCTCTCACATTGGCAGTTGCTTAAGTATGGCTGATTTATTAGCTGTACTATATGGCAAAATTCTCCGAGTTGATCCGACTAACCCAAATTGGCTAGACCGCGATCGATTTATTCTCAGTAAAGGTCATAGTGCGGCTATTCTCTACGCAGTACTGGCTGAACGGGGATTTTTTCCCCTAGAATGGCTAGAAACCTATTGTCAAGATGGTTCTAAGTTAACTGGTCATATCAGTCATTATCTACCCGGAATAGAAGCCTCTACTGGGTCTTTAGGTCATGGTTTACCTATCGGTTGTGGTATAGCTCTAGCCGGTAAACGTGAAGATAAACCCTACCGAGTATTTGTTCTAGTTAGTGATGGCGAAATGGACGAAGGCTCAAACTGGGAATCAATCCTATTCGCGCCTCAGCATCAACTCGATAACCTAGTTGTTATTGTGGACTATAACAAAATTCAGAGTTTTGGCACAGTCCAAGAAGTGCTTGACCTTGAACCCTTAACAGCTAAATTCCAGGCATTTCGTTGGTCAGTGCGAGAAATTGACGGTCATAATTTCCAGCAGATTGAAGACGCTTTCAATAGTGTTCCTTTTGAAAAGGGCAAACCTAGCTGTATTATCGCCCATACTGTTAAGGGAAAAGGAGTCAGTTTTATGGAAAATCAACTGGCTTGGCATTACAAATCACCTAATGTAGAACAATTAGCCCAAGCGATCACCGAAATTGAGGAGAGATTATGAGAACAGCATTTATAGACACTCTTTGTGAAATGGCCGAACAGGAACCGAGAATTTGGCTGCTGTGTGCTGATTTAGGCTATTCAGTCTTGGAAAGATTTGCTGACCGCTTTCCCGATCGATATGTCAACGTGGGAGTAGCCGAACAAAATATGATGGGAATTGCGGCTGGACTAGCGATGAGTGGCAAAATTGTCTTTACTTACTCTATTGTCAATTTTCCTGTTATGCGATGTTTTGAACAGATTCGCAATGATGTCTGTTGTCACAATCTCAATGTTAACATCGTTGCTGTTGGTGGCGGACTGAGTTATGGTTCTCTGGGTTATACCCATCATGGCATAGAAGATTTAGCGGTGATGAGAGTCTTACCCAATATGACGGTTATCGCTCCGGGAGATCCTCTGGAAGCTAAGTTAGCGACTCAAGCCATTGCCAACCTTTCGAGTCCCTGTTATTTAAGATTAGGGAAAGCTGGTGAGCCTCAAGTTCACCCCAGGGAGCCTCAGTTTGAAATTGGTAAGGCAATCGAGTTAAAGTCGGGGACAGATTTGACCTTAATCAGTATAGGGGGAATGCTAGATTTAACCGTTAAAGCGGCTGAAAAACTGACGATGCAGGGTTATTCTATTGAAGTTTTGAGTATGCCGACTCTCTACCCTCTAGATGAACAATCTATCTTACAATCGGCTCAAAAAACTAAGAAGATAATCACCTTGGAAGAACATGGAATTGGGGGTTTAGGAAGTGCAGTTGCAGAAGTTCTGGCACAGTCTGGCGAATCGGTGAAATTTAAACCTTTAAGGTTAAAAAGAGAAGCCGTTAAAACCGCTGGTAGTCAAACGGTTTTACGTTCCCAACAAGGACTTGATTTGGATGGCATTGTGCAATCGGCTCTGGCCATGCTACAAAGAGTGTATTAGCCATTTTACAGGTGAGGAGAAGATAAAGACCAATGTAATCACTAATTGTCAAAATAAACTTGAAAAATGTATCTGTTCAAAAAAAGCAAATCTGTTAGATTTTTGTTAGTGGGGGTAGTTAATACCTTATTTGGTTATGGGGTGTTTGCCTTGCTGTTTCGTCTAGGATTAGATGAGCGCTATTCCTTACTTATCGCTACTATTTGCGGGGTATTATTCAACTTTAAAACTATCGGAGCTATCGTTTTTAAAGACCAAAATAATCGACTACTAGCTCGCTTTATTGGTGTTTATTCAGTGATTTACTTATTAAACGCTGAATCCTTACGAATTGTCAAGATGCTAGGAATTAATATGTTAGCGGCACAAGCTATCTTAGTATTGCCTCTAGCAATTGTTTCCTATTTCTTAAATAAAACCTTTGTTTTTAGAGGAAGTAGATGATGAAAAAAATTACGATTATGACCCCTTGTTATAATGAAGAAGGAAATATTGAAGACCTTTACCTGCGAGTTAAAGAAGTCTTTAATCAGTTACCTAACTATGAGTATGAACATCTTTTTATCGATAACGCTTCCCAAGATAAAACTGTAGATGAATTAAAAAAAATTGCTCAAAAAGACCCCGGGATAAAAGTCATCGTTAATGCTAGAAATTTCGGTCCCGTTCGTTCTGTTTACTATGGTATTCTTCAGTGTTACGGAGATGCGGTTATTTTTATGGTAGCAGATCTGCAAGATCCTCCCGAATTAATCCTAGAATTTGTCAAGAAGTGGGAAGAAGGCTATAAAGTTGTTAAAGCGGTTAAAACGCCGATGAAAGAAGGAGCTTTTTTCTATTTTGCTAGACAAATTTTTTATTATTTAATGGACAATCTTTCGGATGTAAAAGTTACTAGAAACTTTACAGGTTTCGGCTTATATGATCAGAAAGTCATCAATGTTCTACGAGAGATTAACGATCCCTATCCCTATTTTAGGGGACTCATTGAAGAGTTGGGTTTTGAAAGTTTCTCTTTTGAGTATCAACAACAACGGCGAAAACGGGGTATTAGTAGTTACAACTTCTATCGATACTATAGCGAGGCGATGCTGGGTATTACCAGTCACTCCCAAGTTCCCCTCAGACTGGCCACCATGTTAGGCTTTGCTTTGTCCCTCTTGAGTTTGCTAGTGGCGTTAGGTTATTTAATCGCCAAATTGTTGTTCTGGGATTATTTTCCTTTAGGAACCGCACCCGTTACTGTCGGACTATTTTTACTCGCTTCGGTGCAGTTATTTTTTATCGGCATTATTGGGGAATATATTGGCTTAATGCACATGAGAATTTTAAAAAGGCCTTTAGTTGTCGAACGGGAAAGAATCAACTTTGAGTGAGTGACTATATTTGTTATACTAACCTAATCTTCGAGGACAATATAGTATGGTAATGGTTAGGCGTTGGGTTTCATGCTTCAACCCAACCTACTTTCATCTTATATTTAATTCCACCCACCTACTTAAATACAATAGAAAACCTATCTGGATTAGCTAATCTATATATAGCGTTTTTCAGTCTAATGAGGTATAGTAAATCCATCGATAGATAATAGATAGGCGTTTCAGCGTTTCAATCGGGACTCACCGCTATAGTAAAATGTAGATTCTGTGTACCCCCCCACTTTTCTATACCGATTTAGTCTGATTGACGATTCGATCGTAAAATAGCAACAGATCAAGAGAGTACAGGTCAAATATGCCGAAATTTGTTATCTGGGGTAGTTATTGTGAAAACGTGCTGGAAAAACGCGCTCCCTATCGTCAAGCGCATCTAGAGGGATTAAATCAACAGAAAGAACGGGGAATTCTCATTACTATCGGACCAACGGCAGATTTAAGCCAAGTTTTCGGAATTTATCAGGCAGCCAGCGAGTCGGAAGTGCGAGAATTAATCGAAGCGGACCCCTACTGGCAAAATGGCATCTGGACAGAATACCAAGTCAAAGAATGGATTCAAGCTATCTAAGGGGGCTATCAGCTATATTTTTCTATAAGGGTGTTGTCATCTCCGGTCAAGTCTGAGGATATTTTCAAGGATAAACCGAAGTTATCCCTTATAGATTAAAGCTGACAGCTGACAGCTTTCCTACTTTTTGCTTATCGCCATGGTTTACATCAAAAAGGTCGAACTCTCACACTTCAAATCCTTCGGGGGAACGACTCCTATACCCTTTTTACCGGGGTTTACGGTGGTTTCTGGTCCAAATGGTTCGGGAAAGTCGAATATCCTTGACGCATTGCTATTTTGCTTGGGATTAGCTACTTCCAAGGGAATGCGGGCCGAAAGATTACCGGATTTAGTCAATCACAGCTATAACAGTCAACGTCATAGCTCAGAAGCGAGCGTTTCGGTGACTTTTGATGTTAGCGATATTCCCGACGCCACCGATAGGGATTGGACGGTTTCCCGACGCTTAAAAGTGGCTAAGGGTGGCAGCTATACTTCTACCTACTATATCAATGGGGAAACCTGTACGGTTAGCGAACTTCACGACCAATTAAACCGTTTACGCATCTATCCCGAAGGGTATAACGTGGTGTTACAGGGGGACGTAACCCGAATTATCAGCATGAATGCCAAGGAAAGACGGGAAATTATCGACGAATTGGCAGGAGTAGCCGAATTTGACCGCAAAATTGAGAAAACTAAGGAGAATATCGATTCGGTTAAAGAAAGAGAAGAACGCTGCCAAATTATTGCCACAGAATTGCAAAAATCTCTGGAGAAATTAGCACTCGATCGCATTAAAGCCGAAAAATACCAAAAACTCAAGGCCCAAGTCCAAGAAAAACAACAATGGGAAATTGTCCTGCATTGGCAAAATCTCCAGCAGCGCTGCCAGCAATTAAAAGAACAAATTCAAGCTGGGGAAAAGGAAAAACAGGTTTTAACCGAGACTATCGCCAATTTATCCGAACAAATCGCCCAAAATAGTCAAGAATTAGAGAAACTCAATCAACAGGTCAAAGCTTTCGGGGAAGATGAACACCTGTCCCTGACTTCCCGATTAGCGAGTCAACAGGCCAAACGACAACAACAGCAACAACGACAAAAAGAGTTAGAAAACCTCGAAAAAGAATCTCAGGGACAGAAAAACAGGCTTTTAGAGGAAATTAATCGCTACAATCTCGAATTAAATCAGATTACTGCTGAAAAAAGCCGTTTAGAAACTGAAATTTTACCCAATCTCCTACTGACAACCCAAACCGCAAGGGAAACCCTAGAAAACCATCGTCTGCAAGCAAGTAGTCTCGCGGAAGCGTCAGAAGCTTGGGTAAAAGAACAAAGCGACCTTTCCCGCAATATTACCCGTCTTCAGGAACAATTAAACCCCTACCGTAGCCAACGGGCCCAATTGACCGAAAGATGCGATCGATTGCAAACTAATATAGTAGAAGCTGGTCAACGTCTGCAAGAATTAGAGCAAGTTATTAGCACAAAAACGGAAGAAAGTCAAGAAATATTACAAAAAATTAATCAATCGGATCCCGATATCCAAAATTTAGCCCAAAAACTCACCATTGCCGAACAAAATCGCGTCATCAGTCAGGACACCCAAAAACGTCTGCTCAAGGAACAACGGGACAAACAGAGGGAATTAGATAAACTGGAAGCGACCAAGCAAGCGCAACAGGAGGCCCAGGGAACCTATGCTACTCAAATATTATTACAGTCAGATTTGCCCGGAATCTGCGGATTAGTGGCACAATTGGGGGAAGTAGAGGAACGTTATCAAATTGCTCTTGAAATCGCCGCCGGAGGTCGTTTAGGTCATGTAGTCGTCCAAGATGATAGCGTTGCGGCTGCCGGAATTGCCTTGCTAAAACAGCGTCGCATCGGTCGCGCCACTTTTTTACCCCTGAATAAAATTCGTCCTCCCCGTCCCCAGGATATTTCCTCTCTGCGTCATGCGCGGGGTTATCTGGATTTAGCGGTGAATTTAGTTAAGTTTCAATCCCAGTATCGGGAGGTTTTTAACTATATTTTTGGCAGTACCGTGGTTTTCGAGGATATAGATTCTGCCCGTTATTATATCAATCAATATCGCATCGTTACTTTGGATGGCGAGTTATTAGAGATGACTGGCGCTATGACCGGAGGCAGCCAACCGACGCGATCGGGGCTGCGTTTTGGTAAAATTTCTCCGAAGGAGTCTAGTGAAGCGGAATCTCTACGGGAAAGATTAGCAGAAATCGATCGCATTCTTACCCGCAACGAAGAAAAAATTACCCAAGTTAATCATCTTATCAGTCAGTTAACCCAACAGTTAACCGAAACCCGTCAAAGTCATCGGGAAAATCAATTATCTCTACAACAATTAAGCAAGGATTTACAACGTTTAACCACAGAAAAAGAGGATTTAACCCGTCAATTATCGGGACAGCAAGAGGAAATTAGTATTTCTAGTCAACGGTTAGAGGTATTAACTAGAGAAATTCCTCAGTTAGAGTTATCCTTACAGCAAGAACAGGAGAAATTAACTGCTTTAGAGGCCAATCATACCCATAGCAAATGGCAACAGGTGCAGGGAATAATTCGCGCTCAAGAATTAGAGTTACAAACCCAAGAAAATCACCTCGCTACAGTCCGCGAACAGTTAAAAGACCTACAAAATCAACAAATCAGACTAGAGGAAAAAAGTCAAGAGTCTGGGGATAGAATTATTGAGATTGACAGGATAATTACCGATGCAGTTAATCAGAGAAATATCGGTAATCTGGAGATAGAAAAACTTGATCGCCATATTTTAGAAATCAATCAAGCTTTACAGCAATTATCGCAACAACTAGGGGAAACCAAGCAAAAAAGAGATCAATTAGAGACAGTTTTGCGACAACAACAAAACCGGCAACAACAGGCTATCTGGCAATCGGAAAAGTTAGTCAACAATCAAGAGGAAAGACAAGCATTACTAACCACTTTACAGACAGAAATTAGTCAACTAGAAAGCGACTTACCCAATCCCTTGCCCGAAATTCCTGAAAGCGATCGAGATTTCGAGAAAATTCAAAGCGATATTCGGCAGTTACAAAAGAAATTAGCAGCTTTAGAACCTGTCAATATGTTAGCTTTAGAAGAACACCAAAAAACTAAAGAGAGATTAGATGAACTATCAGAAAAACTGCAAACTCTAGAAGGTGAAAGAACCGAACTACTTTTACGGATAGAAAACTTTACCACCCTCAGATTTAATGCTTTTCAGGAAGCATTTACTGCTGTTAACGAAAACTTTAAGAATATATTTGCCACCCTGTCCGATGGTGATGGTTACTTACAACTAGAAGACGAAAATGACCCCTTTAATGGTGGCTTAAATCTGGTGGCACATCCCAAAGGAAAACCAGTACAGCGATTAAGTTCCATGTCTGGGGGTGAAAAATCTTTAACCGCTTTAAGCTTTATTTTTTCCCTACAAAGATATCGTCCTTCTCCCTTTTATGCGTTTGATGAAGTGGATATGTTTTTAGATGGGGCCAATGTGGAGAAATTGGCCAAAATGATTCAAAAACAAGCACAACAAGCGCAATTTATTGTCGTTAGTTTGCGTCGGCCGATGATTGAAGCTTCCGAAAGAACCATCGGTGTCACCCAAGCGCGGGGAACCCATACACAGGTACTAGGAATTAAAGTTTAACCTAAGATGCAAGTGGGAAGTGGGAAGTGGGGTGTGGGGTGTGGGGTGTCGGGTGTGGGGTGTAGGGTGTGGGGTGTGGGGTGTGGGGTGTTGGTGGTGGGAATGTGGT
>NZ_JAPZQM010000492.1:0-14722 GCF_027530565.1 Microcystis sp. LE19-10.1B
TAGGAAAGCATGGGGATGAAGGTATGATAGCGAGATATGTAAAAGAACAAGATAAAGAATACCTGCAGCTACACCAAAATCTACAATTGAGTCTATTTTGATTCTGATACCCCGTCCGCTTGCGGCGGGGTAGTTCATTCAGATAACCAAAAGTAAATAAAAACAAAATATTTATTAAATCAAAAAAGATTTAAAATGGCAAGAAATGCGACAAATAAATTATTGCAAAATGCTAAAAAATCAAAAAGTGACGAGTTTTATACACAACTTTCAGATATAGAAAGTGAGTTGCAACACTATAAAAGTCATTTTGAAAATAAAGTAGTTTATTGCAATTGCGATGTCCCCCGAATTAGTAACTTTTTTAAGTATTTTGCTGCAAACTTCAAAAAGTTAGGTCTAAAAAAAATAATAACATCTTGTTATCGAGAACAAGGGAGAGATTTATTTAATACAGAAGAAGATGAAAATGGTTTTTTCTTTGAATATACAGGTACAGAGAGAGAAAAAAATAAACCTATTTCCCCTGACATTGTTTACTTTAATGGGGATGGAGATTTTCGTAGTCCTGAAAGTATTGAACTATTAAAAAAGTCCGATATTGTTGTTACTAATCCCCCATTTTCATTATTCAGAGAATATGTAGCTCAATTAGTTAAATACGATAAAAAGTTTTTGATAATTGGCAATATTAATGCAATAACCTATAAAGAAATTTTCAAACTAATTAAAGAAAACAGGCTCTTCGGTTTGTCTTATGCAACATACAGGATTATAAGAGATGAAACCCTTATAGAGAGAGACATTGCTGAGATTTTTGTCAATTGTTTTCGATCTAGAGCGAACTAATCAATTAAATCTCTTGCCAGATAAGGATTTAGTCGATTTATGACACCCTACCGAACCATACCAAGTAACGAAGAACCAGAAAACAAAGCGTGGTTAGGAATAAATCTTGGTAGAGGTATTTCTGGTTTCATTGTTCCCGAACAATATGAACTTTATGGAACAGAGGCTCGTATTGACAATTCTGGAAATAGAATAGTTTCTCCAAATAATTGTTTATGGTTAACCAACTTAGACACATCAAAACGACAGGAAGATATGGCTCTGACAAAAAGATATTTTGGCAATGAAGCTGAATATCCAAAATATGACAATTATGATGGAATTAATGTCAATAAAACCCAAGACATTCCCTTAGACTTCAAGGGGGTTATGGGTGTACCAATAACATTTTTACATAAATTCAATCCCGACCAATTTGAAATAATTAAATTCAGGAAGGGGAATGATGATAAAGATTTATCAGTAAATGGGAAATGTCCTTATTTTAGAATACTAATCAAGAATAAACGAATCCAAACTGAATATATTGATTTAACAGGGTAAGCGCATCTTAACAATCCTTGACAAAATGAACTTTATGTGAGTTGCCTACCCAGGATTCAAGCATATTTGAGGAGAATTTGCCATCTCAATTGTTAAGCAAAAATCGACCCATTTGGTCGATACTATTCTGATTGACCGGTATCAATTGAAATGCCCACGCGGCCCATAAAATTGGCCAATTGTCAATAAGTGTTTTTGCTCTACGGTATTGCATCAAGTTAGAATAACATTTATTGGACTGATGTTTACTCAACTGGCATTGGGTTGAGTACCGATCACCCAACCTACCAAACTGTAACCTTTATTCTGTATGCTTTTTAGCGAATAAGGTAAGCATAACATTGCTGAGAGGGCGAGCGCTGATTGGCTCGCTCAAACCCTAATCAATTCGTTAACCTCAAAATGGTCTTTTTGTACTAATAAATATTCGAGTAGAACGCTCAATGCGTTTGCTAGAGTGCATTTGAGACAATTGATCAAATTTTCGGTTTGAGAAATGAGCGCAGCGTGAGTTCAATGATTTTAGCTGATGTTATTGGTGATTTGGCCATGCCCACAAGGGATCGCATTACCACTTCATAAAGGGTGGTGGACTGAAGGGATGTTTTGCAAACCACTCGCGTGCGCCTTTTATGAGAAAGCGGTGAAATCCGTTATTTGGAATGGCCTTTTTGACCTCGCTCACATAGGCGGGAGGAATGCCGAACTTAAAGAAACCAAGGGAGAAATCAACTAAATCGCCCCTTCTGAAGAGTTCCACCAGCGGATAGCGGTCTGTCTTGTAGGTGCGAACCTTGTGGTGCATCTCGACCATTAGTCCAATTTCCTCAGACCATTCCTGTTGCCCAGTTTCGGATAAGTACCTCTTTACTTCAGACACCGAAGGTGGGATGTAGTCCACGGTATGAGCCGACCAAAGACCTAGATCGTGAAAGCAGGCGGCGATCGCCAACTTGGTCTTTTCTTCTTCGGTGCAGGAATGGAGTGCCAGACAGAAATTGAACATTCGATAGACATGACCCCTGTAACCCAAGTAGTCATCACCGATTCGGTCTTTCCATGCAGCGAGAATTTCTTCTATGAGATCGTTCTTGGTCTCTATGTCCATGCACGCTCTTAGTTCGTAGATTATCTATTTATTGGCATTGTAACCCATTGGAAAAAGCTCCGAATAGATCAAGCCAAAGTCAGGTGCGTTACTTAACGCGCCTTTTTGCTTTTGATCATGGTGAATTTGTGGTTGTTGTGCGTTGCGCTAACACATCCTGCCTTGCTGCTATTCTGGTCAGTTATTCTTTACAGTAATCAGACGCGATCGCAGATGCAGCAGGATCAACAGTTTCCCAGTGTCGGTAGTCAGACTAAAGGGCTTTTGGTTAATGCCGATGGTTCTGTGGATATCTATTTCGGGCCGAAACCGCCTGCTGGCAAGGAGAATAATTGGGTACAAACAATTCCTGAAACGGGTTGGAATACGATTCTTCGGCTTTATGGCCCGCTTGAGCCTTGGTTTGACAAGACTTGGCGACCAGGGGAAATCGAGTTGTTCAAATAGTCCTATCTAGGATATGGCTGAATCGCCGATTTGTTGCTTGGGTTGAGGTGATGAAATTCGGCGATCACACTTCATTCAGAGAGAATGATTGCAGTAACTCGACAATGAGGTTATTATTTCTCGTAGTTGCTTCGCGTTCCTTCACCCAACCCAAAAGATCAGCGATCGCAATCAAGGAGATTCTTTTGAGGACGCAATCGCAAACATCACAGAAGCGATCAAATTATATCTTGAAAATTTACGCGCTGATAATCCTGTAAATTTATGAAAACCCTGAAAATTTAAATTTTTGAATCGGAGAGTTATATTAATGATTAAAGTATCTATTTTTAATCTCAATATTCTGTTAGGCTTGTTAACGGCTTATCTTAATATAAATGTCATTGTACCAGTTGTAGCACAAAAAATTGATGGTGAAACTTCTTCTCATAAAGTAAGAGGTAATAGTTGTGTCAATTTTCGAGCGGAACCATCAATAAATGCCACGATTATTCATTGTTTGAAATCAGGTACTTATATTGACGTTGTTCGGATTCCACCTACAGGAAAGTTTGCTTGGAGTAAAGATGAAGCAGATCGTCTTTGGTATTTGGTATTTGATCAAGATACTAAACTACAAGGATGGGTGATGCCTGACTGTATTGATATTTTTGAAGAAACAAGTTCAACAAGTTGCGCTGATTATGGTTCTAATAAACCGACTCCTTATCCACCCGAATCTTTAGGAAATCTAGATTACTACCAGTTCCGTTACGACGATTTCATTAAAAGAAATCCTGGCAAAGAAGCACCAGATTATTACTTAGGATTTGGAGATAAATATCTGAATATATTTGTGAAGGATACATCTCCTACTCTTACTGCAAAAGGACAGCAATTTATCAAAGAAGTAGGTAAAGCTTTACAACAGAAAATAGAAGATAAATTAGTCGCTAATCCTGATGCTTTTGGAGAATTAGAGCTTAATCCCGATTCCTTCCGTAAATTTGCTTATGGAACACATCCAGATGCTTACTGTGAATCAGGCTGGGGAAAATTACCCAGAACTGATCGAGAGAAAATTATAGAAGCTATAGACTGGAAAGATAAGTATAGGTCTGTCAACGGTTGGGAGTCAATGATAGGACTTATCAATAGGTGTACTGAAATAGGCACAATAGACATGATAATCGATGGAATACCGGGATCAACGCCTTTGGAAAAGAGCCTATTTGTTTTGAGTGTAATTAGCTTCACGGGTTTAGGATTACGAGGACTATTTTTCTGGATAACTCGCTTGTTCTAATTTTCATGAACTTATCGCCTTATCGCCAAAATCATCAATCATGTAAGTGCGATCGCTGATCTTGTAGGTTGGGTTGAGGTGACGAAACCCAACATTGCCTTTATTTCTGACCTTAATTTTTTGGGTTTCACTTCGTTCAATCCAATCTACATTTTATTCGATACCAACTATTAGTGACAAAACCCAACATTGCCTTTATTTCTGACCTTAATTTTTTGGGTTTCACTTCGTTCAATCCAACCTACATTTTATGGTTCTTCGGTTTTTCTTATGCAACAGAAAGGATTATAAGAGATGAAACCCAACATTGCCCTTATTTCTTACCTTAATTTTTTGGGTTCCACTTCTACATTTTATTCCATACCAATATCACTATCAAAGATCAGCCTTTCTGAAGCTCCCCACATCTGATTATAAATTCCTTCTTCAACCTAACGGTGAAAACTGGAATATTGCCAATCTTTCGGAGCGTTTACTAATCCATGATGCACGGGATTATAATGGATGTATTCGAGATGATTAACAAAATCTCGATCGCCGTAGGCGCGCCCTTGGCGACCATCTCGAACTTGATGCTCCCAAAAGCGACGTTGCCAAATAGCCTTTTCTCCTTTATGTTGTCGAGATGTTGAAATTTTACCCTGATATTGAGAATGACATTGACGGCTAAAATAACTTTTAATTAATCGCCAACGAGTTGAAAAATCTGCATCCGTTTCAGGCCATGTCCAAAGAGCATGAATGGGAGCTGGTAAAATGACAATAGCATCAATCTTAAAATGATGTTGTCGCATAACATATTTAAAAGCATTTCGTAGTCAATCCACATTTTCAGGTTCACACAAAATTCTGTGACGATTGTATGTCACAACTGTAAAAAAATAAGTGGCTTTAGGTGTTTTTGCTCTACGGTATTGCATCAAGTTAGAATAACATTTATTGGATTGGTGTTTACGCAACTGGCGTTGGGTTTCGTGCCTCAACCCAACCTACCAAACTGTTTATTCTCTCCTTAAAAAAGTGATTTCTGCGTCATTATTCAGTAATAGATAAATGCTTTAAAATTTTAACAATTTGTTCTTCTGTGCGAGTTTTACGCTCAGATAATACTGCTAATTGATGATAATATAGCGTTTCCTAAGCTAGTGAGGTACACCTATTTTTCTTCCCTTTTGCCTTTTGCCTCTTGCATGAGTGCCTAAAACCCATAACTTTTGTACCTCAGCAGACTGAAAAACGCTATAATCGGCCTGAACTTCGTAAAAATTGGATTGGGCTGCCGCAATTCTGCCCAAGTATTGATATAGCTGGCCACGTTCTGCTCGTCGTTCTTCTCTATCTGCTGCGATCGCCTATCGCTCAGTTGCCATTGCATCGGATAAAACCGCAATAGATTTGGCATTAGACTCAATTAGTTGTTTCAATTGATCATCAGTCATAAGCTAGTGTAGAACGTAGGTCGGGTTGAAGCATGAAACCCAACGCCCGCTCATGTTACGCTACCGCTAACCCATCCTACAAATAATTCTGCCTCCCTACTTACTAAATCCGTTGAGTATAGGTTACATATCAGGAGAGACAAAAGGCAATTTAAATGCGCGGGCAGCTTAGAACTTACCTGAACAAAAGCCCCCAGAAAACATCACTTTCTAGGGGTCTAATTACAATTGACGGAAAACAAACTTATAGGGGGGTTAACCTCCAGCTACCGCAGGAACGATACTGACTTCATCGCCATCTTTTAAGGGGGTTTTTGTCCCATCGAGGAAGCGAATATCTTCGCTGTTGACGTAGAAATTTAAAAAGCGCCGGGGTGCGCCCTCTTCATCGCATAAGCGGGCCTTAATACCGGGGAAACTTGCTTCTAAGGATTCGATTAAACCACCGACACTACTAGCACTACACTCGATGGTAGCGTTATTTTCTGTAAATTTTTGCAGGGGAGTAGGAATGAGAACTTTTACAGCCATAGATATCAAGGAAAAAGTGGAAAGGACAGTAAGCTGTCCGCGAATTTAAATTGCTTGTGGAGATGGGGCAAGAGGATAATCACCCCATCATCCCTTAGTATCAATTCTAGACGAGAACCTGTTGCCATTCGAGGCGTTCGAGGGTGCGGGAACGTTCCAAGGCCCGTTCAAAGCTTTCTAATTTCGGTTCGATTAACAGGGGTTCACCGATATAACCCTGTACCGCTTCTTGGGTTTTTAGACCATTACCGGTGATATAAACGACCGTGGTTTCTTCGGGGTCGATTTTACCCGCTTCTACTAATTTTTTCAAGACAGCGATAGTCGTACCGCCCGCAGTTTCCGTGAAAATGCCCTCCGTTTCTGCCAAAAGTTTAATACCTTCGATAATTTCGGCATCGGTGACGGATTCAATATTACCGCCAGTTTTACGGGCAATATCAAGGGCATAAACACCATCGGCGGGATTACCAATAGCGATCGATTTGGCGATAGTATTGGGTTTAACTGGGGCGACAAAATCCCGTCCTTCCTTGAAAGCTTGGGCAATGGGGGAACAACCTTCCGCTTGAGCGCCACTAAAACGCACTGGTTTATCTGCCACCAAACCGACTTTAATGAATTCTTGGAAGCCTTTATAAATCTTGGTAAAGAGGGAACCACTGGCTAAAGGTGCGACAATATGGTCGGGTAGTTTCCAGCCTAATTGTTCAGCCACTTCAAAGCCTAAAGTTTTGGAACCTTCGGAATAGTAGGGACGCAGATTGATGTTGACAAAACCCCAACCGTAGGTATTGCCCACTTCGGAACAGAGACGGTTAACCTGATCGTAATTGCCTTTAACCGCCATGACCGTGGGATTATAGATTAGGGTGCCGAGAATTTTACCCGCTTCTAAATCGGAGGGAATGAAAACACAACAGTCTAAACCAGCGTGAGCGGCAATAGCGGCGGTGGAATTGGCCAGATTTCCCGTACTAGCACAGGAAACGGTAGTAAAACCTAATTCTTTGGCCCTGGTAAGGGCGACGGATACCACTCTATCTTTGAAGCTGAGAGTGGGCATATTGACGGCATCATTTTTAATGTAGAGATTTTTTAGACCCAAGCGCCGGGCTAAACGGTGGGATTTAACTAGGGGAGTCATACCCGTACCCACATCGATAGGATTTTCACTTTCCACCGGCAAAAAGGAACGATAGCGCCAGATGGAATTGGGACCTGCTTGAATGCTTTCTCTGGTAACGGTGCGACGGATGAGGTCGTAATCGTAGTCCACTTCTAGGGGGGCAAAGGTTTCTTCGCAGATATTCAGCGCTTTCAGGGGGTAGGAGGTCCCTCCTTCCTTAGAAACCAAGCGGGTAAAGGTGGGGATGAATTTTGAGGTTTCGATGTTTGTCGCTAGGGTCATGATTTTCCTGTCTTGCCGTCAACTGAATCTACACACATCCTATCACCGGCAAAATCTTGGTGTCAAATATACCCGACAAAAATAGTCGGGTATAAATTTATACAAAAAATAGGTGATATTCTGGGGAGCAGCAAGGGTTAAGGGGAGATGGTTAAGCTGCTGTGTCAGGAAACTTCGGTGTAGTTTTAGGTCAAAAAAAGGACGAGGAGAAGGGATTTAAGTGTTTTAGGAGGCTATAGCCTATTTACTGCGAATTTTATCGAAATAAGCTCTGATTTTTGTTTAAACAGCTTAAACAGGGGGCGATTAACTGCGGTTGCCAGAAAGTTTCTCGCTTTACTCAGGATGATTGTCAAGAAAAGTGACAAATTATGTGATTTTGTTGAGAAATAATAATTTTTTCTGGACTGCCCAATAAAATTGACCATTTTCGGCAGGAGTCAGGAGCCGGTCGTCAGGAGTTAGAAGATTGCTTTTATTTATTCTCCCCCCACACCCCACACCCCACACCCCACACCCCACACCCCACACCCTACACCCTCTTTCAAGTCAGTGGTCAGGAGATAACTGCTTTTTGATAAAAAGTTAACGTAGTATTGCCGTAGCGTTTTTGACGACAAATGGTTAAACCTTCTAGATTAATTGCTTGCCAAGATTTGGGATTGTGTTCCACGGCAATTTCCCCCAGAGAATCTAATAAATTAGATTGAGAGATGGCAGTTAATACCGGTAAATATAACCCGCTTTCGTAGGGAGGGTCAAAATAAATTAAATCAAAACTTTTCTCCGCTAAAGTGGCTAACTTTGTCAGTACATCTCCCCGAATTACTTGGAATTGCTGGTGAGAAGTTGCTAAATTGCGCCAATTTTCCTTGATAATTTCGCCAGCGCGTCCTGATTGTTCAATTCCGATTACTAGACTCGCACCTCGACATAAAGCTTCCGCACCCATCGAACCATTACCCGCACAAAGATCCAACCAACGACAGCCGGATAATTTCTGTTGCCAGATATTAAATAAAGCTTCTCGCACCCTTGCTGTCGTCGGACGGGTTAATTGTCCTGCTAGGGTTTTTATGGGACGATTGCCGTAAATTCTCATCGGTTAAAAGGCAAATTCAGTTAATCTTTTTTGTAATAAATCAGGAAAAAGGGCATAGTATCTTTGATTGAGAGGAGAGGGATGGGGTAGAGGCAATAAAGTCACTTTTTTTTGCTGTTTTAATCCCTGTTCATCGGTAGCGGTAAGGGTAACTAGGAGTTTTTTGGTAAAGCGTTCTTTATCAAGATAGAATTTATCTACTTCTTTGGGTTTACCGTAGGGTTCAAACCATTTAAAAGCTTCCGTGCCAAGAGGAATGATATGATCACCTTGCCAATAAAAAACGAGCAGTTTTTCTATAAATGGACGGAAACGATCTTTCACTTCCCCAGAATAAGCTTTATTACCCGGGGGTTTGTAGGGAACTGTATTAGTTAGGAAAATTCGATCGCACACCGATAATAGCTCTTGACGATCGTGGGATTTTCTCCCCTGCCAAGCTTGAAAAAATCCCTCTCTCACCATTCTACCAGCAGCCCCGATCAAAGGTTGTCCTGCATACACTTCATCTCGTCCTAAATCCCGGCCAAAAAAGCATAACTGACTAGCAAGATTACCAGCATACAAAACTGGTTCAAAGGGGTCTTTTTTTGCCTCTTGGTAAATTAGGGTATCGATGGGAAAATCCTCTTTTTTTGCCTCTTGGTGTACCTGTTTAATTAGGGTTTTAATATCGGCCATTATTCCAGAAATCGGTTATTAGTGGCTCTCCATTCTACTACAAAAATGAAAATTATCAGTCTTCAGTCTTCAGGAGATTATTTTTATTTATTCTTCCTTTTCCCCACACCCCACACCCCACACCCCACACCCCACACCCCACACCCTACACCCCAATTCACTCCTCGGTGCGATAGCCAAATTCTGCTAAAAGTGAGCGAGATTGTCGCCATTTCGGTTCTACCTTCACAAATAATTTTAAATATACCTCCCCGGCGATTAACTTTTGAATAGCCGATCGAGCGGAAGAGCCGATCGCTTTTAACATACTGCCATTTTTACCGATGACGATCCCTTTTTGGGAAGCTCGTTCCACGTTAATGGCGGCAAAAACCTTGGTTAAAGCGGGAGTTTCCTCGACGCGTTCAATCACCACCGCCACAGAATGGGGAATTTCCTGACGGGTTTGCAGTAAAATCTGTTCGCGGATTAATTCGCCCATAATAAACCTTTCCGGCTGATCGGTGACTAAATCGGGGGGATAGTAATAGGGACCGACTTCGAGGGAATCAATTAACAGATTTTGCAATTCTTCGATTCCCGTCCCCTCCAGTGCCGAAAATTTGAGTAGAGACCAGTTATTTTCCGCCGCTAAGGTGCGATAACTATCGTCGATAGGCTCCCGGTCTTCCGGTTGCTGATCGGCTTTATTTAGCCCTAAAATCGTGGGAGTTTGGTTTTTAGTCAGTAAATCGGCAATATAGCGATCGCCACCGCCCAAAAAATTACTACTATCGACAACAAGTAAAACTAAATCTACAGAATTTATGGCATTTTCAGCATTTTTAACTAAAACTTTGCCTAATTCGTGATGGGGCTTGTGAATGCCGGGGGTATCGACAAAAATCATCTGGGCGCGCTCGCTGGTGACAATGCCGCGTAAACGGTTGCGGGTAGTTTGAGCGATGGGAGAAGTAATGGCGATTTTTTGTCCCACTAATTGATTCATCAGGGTGGATTTGCCCACATTAGGACGACCAATAATACCAATAAAACCCGATTTAAAACCAGTGGGTGCGATGGGAATTACTGCCGAATCGAGATTAAAGGCTTGGGAGTTGATCAAATCGTTCATAATTAAAGAATATTTCTTAAAAAATATTTTTACCCATGCAAAGGATAATTTTGTTCTTGTTAGTATTGATTCTAGGCTGTAGTAACCATTTAAAATTGTCTATGGCAGGAAATTTAAGCGATCGCTTAACTAATTATCCTCGCTGGATGACTAAACCGGTGGTTAGTTTTGCCAGCGGAGATTTAGTTTATCCCGATTGGATGGTAGGCAATTGGACTGTCACCAGTACTCTGATCGATTTAACCGCTCCTCTTGCTCCCCAGATTATCACACCTGGTTTTGAAAGTAATCGTCGTTACCTAGAACAATCGATCGAGTTTCCAGTGAGATTCATTGAGAAAGCTATGTCCAGACCGATAAATGCTGCCTTTTTATCCACCATTATCAGTAAACCATCAATTGTGGCCGATCGATCCTTTAATGGTTTAGCAATTAGTCGCGCCTATTTGGGTAGTCAATCGGTATTATCGGTAAAAACTGACCCCAATAATCCCAATCGTCAGATTACCTTTTTACGGGGCGCTCATCAACTAATTTCCACGGTAATTGCCAGAAATAGCGAAACTCCTAGCCGAAATCAATTTATTGCCACAGAAATTAGTCAACAAATTTTCCAGGGAGAAACCAATACTTATCTTAATGAGGTGGAAACCACCACCGCCTATCAGTTATTATCTCCTAATAAAATTCTAGGCGATCAGGTGACAGCCATTTATCTTTCCCCCCAATCGCCTGATTATTTCCAAGCGCCGAATCGTCCTGTGGCTTTGTATCGTTATCGCTTACAATTGCTGAAAGATTAATATAGATCCTGAAAAAATCAAAAATCTTCCCTTAGGTGAGGAGACAGGAAGAGAAAAAGACAAGAGACAATTCTAGCCATAAAACCTAAGATTATGTCCAAAAGGAATTAAGAGAACTTTCCTGGGCCTAGTTTTCGGACTTTATTGGAGGACTTGGGGACGATTGGTTTGAATACTCTTAATCCCTCCTACAGCAGATGTTATGGCCTTTTGTCAACGGGGAAGTTCAGTAATAATCATCAACAGTTGATGGTCTCATAGTCTCAGCATCTGTGTTAGAGTTAAGCGATAACTATGTCCTGGGGAAAAACTATGAGTCTTTGTTTTAATCCCACCTGTCGCCACGAAAACCCTAAAGATATTGTATCCTGTGAACGCTGCGGTCAGTCATTAAAGTTAGGCGATCGCTATCGAGGATTGAGAGAAATTGGGTCTGGGGGGTTTGGTATCACCTATTTAGGTATAGATGAAAGCGAAACTAATCACCCTCCCTGTGCGATTAAACAATTTTCCCCCCATAGGACTAATGATGCTCAGGTATCCTCTGGCCTCTTCCGTCGAGAAGCCCAAAGGTTACAGGTGCTTAACCATCCCCAAATCCCCAAATTTTTGGCATATTTTTATATAGATGAACAACAGTATCTTATCCAAGAGTTCATTCCAGGAGAAACCTTAGAACAAGAATTAGCAGCAAGGGGGGTATTTGGAGAAAGCCAAATCCGAGATATACTCAATCAAATTTTACCGATTTTACAATATCTACACGCTAAAAACCTAATTCATCGGGATGTTAAACCCGCTAATATTATCCGTAGAACAAGCGATAAACGTCTCTTTTTAGTAGATTTTGGGGCGACTAAACTCCACACGGGAACTAACCTGGCTAAAACGGGAACTAGCATCGGAACTGCGGAATTTGTCGCCCCAGAACAATTACGAGGAAAAGCGGTTTTTGCTAGTGACCTCTATAGTTTAGGTGTAACCTGTATTTATTTATTAACTAATACATCACCGTTTAATTTAGTGGATGGTGATAATAATTGGGTATGGCGAGACTGGCTTGGGGAAAATACGGTTAGTTCTCAATTAGCGGAAGTTTTAGATGGTCTAATTGCGCCAGGTCTAAGTAACCGCTATACATCAGCTTCAGCGGCATTAAAAGACCTCAATCAGCCTCGCAAAGCGAAAAATGTCTATGGTAATTATTTGTGGTTTGGCAGTGCAATTGCTGCTTTGATAGCCCTGTTTTATGGGTTCAAAACCACCCAAGAATCATCAAAGATTGAACCACCCACCTCACCAACTCAACCGATTATTCGCCCCAGCAATTTAGAAGTAATTAAATTATTATCTATTTATGTTAATGTACAAAATACATCCTATTTAGACAAGGGAAAATTTCTTGAAAAACTCTCAGGATTAATTGCCCTACCCAGCCATTATTTTGAGGTACAAGTTATTAATAATCATGGAGTGCAAATAGCCGCGATTCCTCGCCAAAGTGATAGTTATGGTTATGTAGCGGTTTTATGGGGGGGTAAAATGTCAGATGCCGATACCAAACGCCAACAAAATTGGCAACCTAAAGACCCGACAGATTATGGAACTTTCAGTATTCCTAATTTTCGGAAAACCCCCTCCAATTATGTCACGAGAGTTAGCTATTGTGAAAGCATCCAAACGACGACAGAACCGCCATTATTATCAACCGTAGGGGATTCACTACCTCTTTCCAGTGATGAATTACCCTGTCCCCAGGGTTATGCTTTTTCTTTGGGAATCATTGATGCGATCGGCAAATTAGCAGCCACGACCGTTCCAGCCGTCATTACGCCAATTCAAAAATGAAACGCATCGGCCTTAAGATTTGAGAGAGAAAGGCTGATCAGGTGAACCTCCCGCGCATTTAAATTGCTTGTTGAGACGAGGCACTCTGGCAACAGCAAAGGGATTGGGGGAGATTCGGCTAATCTTAAGAATAAGCGGTTGCCCCCTAGTTCTATCTCAAGGTCGCGAGAGGAATCCCGTTAAACCGCTACGCAGTTAACGGGAGATGAATCGCGACCAGAATGAAACTAACGCGGTAGCGTTTCCACTTTTGGGGAGTTTTGGTTCTCGACGTATTTTTTTAGTTGTTCGACAGTAAGTAGTCGTGCAAAATTAATTTCTTGGTTAGGATAGGCAAAAGGCAAGAGGCAAAAGGCAAAAGCTTGATCGAAATGTGTAATTAATTTTGCTTAGGTACTTAACTCCGCCACAACTAGCCACGAAATAAGCTCCCGTCCAAAAATAAGGTTTATTGTCGAAATACTTGGCCGCCAAATTCGGAAATTCCTTTCTAATTAAGCGACTACTAACTGTTTTAAGGTTAGCGATTAATTTGGATAAAGCGATGTCAGGTTTGTCATCAATAATCCGGTGAACGTAATCTGATTCACCGTTGAAATCAAGCAACACGCTTTCCCATTTCGTGAGCGTTGACACAAAGATTTCTTTAAGTCGGGCTAAGATTTCATCGTTAATAGCAATGGCCGGTATTTGATGACGAATACGACGTGAGCGGTAAGTCTATAAACAGAGCGAAATCCATGATTGTAATCAGTTGACATATTAGATGGTAAGTGTTATAATCTAATTTTACATCACGAAACGAACGACAGTGATAACGCTTACCTACCAGTACAAACTAAAGGTAAACAGACAACAGGAACGGGAGATCATCCACATTCTTAATGTTGCCAAAAGCGTTTATAATTACGCGCTCTCGGAACGGAAAGATTGGTTAAACTCTCGAAAGTGTCTTGCGGATCGCTGTTCGTTAGTTTCCGAGTACATAATTCCTGCGGATGAACCCTATCCAAATTACTTCGTTCAAGCTAAAAATCTAACGGAAGCTAAAAAATTCTCTGCGATATTAAAGACGGTTAACGCTCAAGTTTTACAGCAAGTCTTAAAAACTGTAGATAAAGCTTTTGACCAGATAAAATCGAAAGGCTTCGGCTTTCCTAGATTTAAGAAAAAGATGCGAAGTTTTGTTTTCCCTGCGCTGTCAAAAAACTTTCTAGGGGATGGATGTTTGAATTTTCTACAATTAGGAAAAATTAGAATACGGCCATCTAGAGAATACCCGTCTGGGTTCGAGCCTAAACAAGCTCGAATTATCCAAAAAGCGTCGGGATTTTACGTTTCGGTTTCTTTCCAATCTACGGAATTAGTTCCCGATATGACAGTAGGGAAGACCTGTTTAGGAATCGACGCGGGGATTGAGAGTTTTGTCGCTACTTCACGGGGAGATTTAATCAAAGCCCCTCGATTTTTGTTGAAAGTACAGAGTAAGCTTAAATTGCTACAAAGACGCTTGAAACATCAAGTCAAAGGCTCGAACAATTGGTTGAAACTCCAAGATAAG
>NZ_JAPZQM010000255.1:0-3189 GCF_027530565.1 Microcystis sp. LE19-10.1B
AATTCTCTCTAGCATTTTCTGGCTCTCGGGGTTTAGGTCTCTAATCAATCTCATTGTATTTTCCTGCTGCTTCGTTTTTTTATGTATTATACTTCTTAATTTTTTATTTGGGTAATTAATTTTGCATGACTACTTACCAACGGCATTTATAGGCTAATTGTCGAGGGATTTCTCCCCAGCTTACATCAGATATTGCCTGAGATAATTTCGGTTTTTTGACCATATTCTTGACAGCTAAATTCTCAACTACAATCGTTTGATTTTCACGAACTAATTGAGTGGTTAGCTTATGTAAATGGTCTTTTCTGTTATCAGTAATTTGGGCGTTAATTCTGGCTAGTTTGATTCTCGCTTTTTCTCGATTCTTTGAGCCTTTTTTCTTCCTAGAAAGGCTTTTTGGGTCCTTTCGCAGTCTCTGATAATGCTTTTTAAAATGCTTAGGATTAGATACTTTGTCACCATCGCTAGTAATCACAAGGCTACTAATTCCTAAGTCAATTCCAATGGCTTTATCTGTTACTGGTAATGGCTTAATCGTTGGGTCATCAAATCTAATTGAAATATGCCAACGCCCTGAGGGATGTAATCTGACTGTTACTGTGCTTGGTTCACAGCTTTCTGGGATTTGTCTTGACCATCGAATAGGTAAAGGTTCTGTGCATTTAGCTAAATAGATTTGTCTGTCTTTGAACTTAAAAGCAGATTTGGTAAATTCGGCGCTTCCTCCCTGATGTTTTTTCTTAAAGTTAGGATACTTAGTACGACCAGCAAAGAAATTGGTAAAAGCCGTTTGTAGGTGTCTTAACCCTTGTGGTAAAGGTACACAGCTTACTTCATTGAGAAAGTCTAATTCTTCTTGCTTTTTCCAATCGGTTAGCATTGAAGAAGTTTGAGCGTAGCCTACTCTTTCTTGTCTTTCGTACCAAGCTTGTGTTCTGAGATGGAGTGCCTTATTGTAAACCAATCTTACATAGCCCAAAGTGCGCCGCAATAGCGACTCTTGTTCGGGTGTGGGGTAAAATCGGAACGAGTAGGCCTTTTCCATATCTCGCACTCTAGCATATATCGTGTAAATGCGCTAATATTTAACAGTAACGCCGTCGTAGAACGACGGGGTTTCAGACCCAAATTTTCGATGACTGGAATTATGAGTCAACTCAGTCCCCTACAAGCCGAACAAATCAAGGAAATCGGGACTTATTTACGTCAAAAACGGGAAGAAAGCGGCCTGAGCATGGACGATATCGCCGCCCTGACGATGATTAGAGTACCAATGCTAGAAGCGTTGGAAACGGGGAATTGGCAGAAATTACCAGAATTAATTTATGTCAAGGGATTTATCAAACGCTACGGTGATGCTCTAAAAATTGATGGTAAAGCTTTAGCCGATCGCTTGTCTCCTAGTGCGGAACAATTAGCTCAAGAGGTAACTATCCCGAAAACACTGCCCACAAAAGTTACCCCTCTCCCCAAGGCTGAACCCGCTGCCCCAAAAGTGGAACCGGTGAAAGCAGAAAAACCAGCCCCGGAAACTGGCCCTCAACCGGCTAAATCAACCTTTTTCGGGATGTATCTCTGGCTAGGCTTGCTGGCGGGCATATTTTGTGGTATTGGCTATCTTTTCCTCCGTCCCCCTCTCTCTAACCCCCCTGCCCTTACTCCCTCTCCTTCCCCCGTGGTTTCCCCCGCGCCGGTAGTCCCTCCCGCACCGATAGCCTCTCCTTCCCCTTCTCCTCAGTCAAAAGTTCCCCTCTCAGCCGAAGTAACTATTGAACAGGCCGCTTGGGTAAGGGTAATTGCCGATGGCAAAAAAGTCCATGAAGGCAATCTCCAACCCGGGACTAAACAAACTTGGACAGCCCAAAAGAGTTTAAATATTCGATCGGGCAATGCTGGCGGTGTTAAAATCTCTCTTAACGAAAAACCTGCCCAATTAATGGGTAAAGCTGGCCAAATTGGCGAAATCACCCTAACTGCACCCCCTCAGTAGGATTGGGTGTGGGGTGTGGGAAGATGGGGTGATGGGGTGTTGGGGTGTTGGGAAGAATAAAAAAAATAATCTCCTGACTCCCGACTCCTGATCACTGATCACTGATCAGGCTGCATTATCCCAGATGGGGGTAAGGGTCTGATAATCGTAGCGGGAAGCGTTGGGATGACAGGTGACACAGGTGGTGTGACCGAGAGGAGTGGGTAAATTGACCCTAGGGTGCAAAACCTTTAAATAGCTAGACTGTTCAATTAAGAGGGGAACAAAAGTAGTCTCGCTAAGAGGGCGGGAAGAATAACTGAGATAATCCCAGATAAGACGCTGAGTAATGCCAACAATTGGTTTTAAACGGATACCATAGTGAGAATTAGGATTTTCTAGGATTTTTTTCCAAGTTTGACTGGGTAGGATGCTCGGAGGAATAGCAATATGGCAGGTGGCACAATTTTCTAGATAGGTTTGCTCTCCAATTTGATAACGATTTAGCAATGTATCCGAGGAGGGAGATTGGGCGATCGCTGGTTGTTGAAGTAGCGAAGCCAGTAGAATACCCCCTAGAATACTGAGGAGAAAGAGGATCAGAAAAAAAATCGATTTCACTTGACCGCTGGAAGGCATGACTGGGATGACGAGTAATTGAACACAATTTTGACACTCTCGCCATCACAATGCCAAGCTGTGTGATGGGAGATTCTTGCTTCACAGAAACCTGCTTTTTAAGACGAATCCCAAGGAGTCTTACAGTCTCTCCACAAGCTTAAACTCCTGACTGCCCATCAGTATTTGGGAGCTTCTGGTTTATGTGTGGAAACGAGGTCTATACTGATATTTTCTAGTTTCTTCCGCGGCCCGACTGAGCATCGCCGAACGTTAAAATAGCCCTAAAAGTCTTGCTTGATAGGTATTTCACGGTTTCCTAAGCAAAAATTAAGTAGGTAGGCGTTAAAAATTATCAGATGCCCCCCTTATCAAGGGGGGACTAAGGGGGGATCGGCACCCCCCTTATCAAGGCTGTCCATTAGTCACATCTTTCTTAACATTTCAAACCTTTGTAGCACAACGCTTTCAAGACTCGGTTAACAATTTGTAATATTCCTTGTTGACACCCTTACTGACAAAGAAAAAACTGAAATCAAGTCAGGATAAGAGTTGGAGTGCTTAATGAAAAAATTGTTAAGAAAGATCCCTATAAGGGATAG
>NZ_JAPZQM010000070.1:0-4592 GCF_027530565.1 Microcystis sp. LE19-10.1B
CATTAATCAAATCAATGGAGGTGCGGGAATTGATACTTTAACCGGTGGTTTAGGTGCAGATACCTTCGTCTTCCAATTTGGCCAATCTACCATATCAACAAGCGATCGTATCACAGATTTTGCCATCAATAGTGATAAAATCGACTTATTAACTCAAGGTGGACTTCCCATGAGTGCGCCTAGTAGTTTCAGTCGAGCTGCTAATAGCACTGTCACCACTTTAGACAATTTAATCAATCAGGTATTTACTGATGCCAATGGAGCGACTACAGGTAATCAAGGATTAGGGGTTAATAGTGCCGCCTTAGTGCAGGTAACAACCGGTGCGAACGCTGGAATTTACCTCGTTATTAATGATAGCGCGGCTGGCTTCCAATCCAGCAATGATTTATTAATAAATATCACCGGATTTACTGGTGCTTTGCCAGCTTTAGGGAACATTCCAGTGGGTAATTTCTTTGTTTAATTAAGTAGGCGTAGGGTGCGTTAGGCGGCTATCAATTCCGTCAAAAAACCAAAATTAACAAGCCGCCGTAACGCACCAACTCTATTATTAAATCGGTGCGTTACGCTATCGCGCTTTACACCTAAGAGTAAGCGGACAACTCAAATGAACCCAACAACCGCCAATTATGATGAACCCTGGAAAGAAGCATTAAGTCACCTAGAAAACGGGTTTCTTCAAGAAACTATTGAGAAACCCGTTTTCTTTGAGAAACCCGTTTTCTTTGAGAAACCCGTTTTCTGGACTTTAAGACAAAAAAACGTTTCGCTGACAAACTCTATAAAGTCTGGTTACTCAGTGGAGAAGAAGTCTGGATATTGCATCGTTGTTTTCAGCTAATAGTTTCTGAATTTATTTCTTCTTATTTTCGACTAACTCTTGCTCAAATTTTGGCTGACTTTTTTGAGATTTTTGACCACTTATACTCGCCAGCAAAAACAAATGATAAGAGCTTTGTTTTGATTTGTAAATAACAGCATAAGGTTGGCTGATATAATCGATTAATTCATCCATGTTCCAATAAATCTTTGCTTTTAACCACCCGATCACTTCATTTATCTGGTCATCTGTTAAATATCCGATCGAGCCTTTATATCCTATTCTAATTCCTTCTATTTATTTTAAATATATTTCGACCGTAATATATAAAAGATTGCTTGACACAGAGTATTCTGCTGATTTCTTCACAGGTTTTACCTTCGAGAGACATCTACATCTTTACTGAGAGCGCTCGTTTCAGTTCTCTTGAATCCATTACACTTTTTATAAATAGCTCTAATTCAGCTATTTGTGATTCCTTGCTTTGCTGCTCCAATCCTGTGTAATTCATTTTGTATTTGGTATAATGGCTCTTCTCGACTTTGTGTGATAATTTTTGCTTATGGAATCGTGAAATGCTTATCGGGCAAGACTTTTAGGGCTATTTTGCGGATATTCTATCAGTATAGACCTCGTTTCCACACAGAAACCAGAAGAGCCGCGATGCAACTTCCCCACCCTTCTAGGTGTGCGGGTGGGTACTGACGCGGAATTGTTCACCCTAATTTTGGTAAACCCATACTATAGTTCTGGACTCTGGCATTGAGATTATAGCTAATTTCGCCTTTTTGCAGGAGAGAACGGATAAAATGTTCTAGATCTGAACCGATGCGACGGAGATTATATTCGCTCAGTTCTTCCCCATTGTAGGACTCTACCAATTCATCAAACTTACTATAAACCTTATTGAGAGCCACTTCCTCCCAATTAAATTCATTATCGGGATCCACATCAAGAGTCAAGACATTGTTACTCTCGATTAATTGATTATTTTTTACTTCAGCCGTATAAATGCGAATATGACGGGTCGTGGATTTTAACAGCATGGAATCTTCAGGGTAAGTTAGACGCTATGTCTAAGATTTTGCCATGATTTGCGGAATTGGGGAATTGGGAATTGGGAAGTGGGGAAGTGGGGTGTGGGGTGTGGGGTGTGGGGTGTGGGGTGTGGGAATTATGGATTATGAAGTGGGGTAGATAGGGAAGTGGGGAAGTGGGGAGGTGGGGAAGCTGTCTCATCACCCTATCACCCCAAAACCTATCACCCTATCTCCTGCCCCCCGAACAATGTTTACGGATCGACCAGAAACGTGATACTATGATAGATTGCAGTGTTTAAGCAGAGATCACGAGTCCTATGGCCTTAACCCAGACCAAAAAACAAGAACTAATCAGCCAATATCAGGCCCACGAAACCGATACAGGATCATCGGAGTTACAGGTAGCTTTCTTAACCGAGAGAATCAACCAACTGACCGAACACCTGAAAGCTAACCCGAAAGACCATGCTTCCCGTCGGGGATTACTCCAGATGATCGGTCGTCGTCGGGGACTGTTAACCTATATCCAGAAGAAAGATCAACAACGTTATCAAACCCTGATTGGTCGTCTCGGAATTCGCCGTTAAGCATACCCCCTTTGCATCCCTACCATGGCCTCTGAATCGAAATCGACGGAGAAAAAAGAACGTCTCCCCTTTGAGCCGCGCCAAAATAAGCGAAAAACCCCGAAAATTGCCCCTAGTCCCGTGCCACCGCCCCTAAAAAATCGCTCCGAGGAAACCAGCTTAAAGGCGATTCCGCAAGTGGTCAGTCAACGGATGGCCAAACGGATGGCGGTATTTTGTGGCCTGCCGACGGCACTGGGGATAGCTTCCTTTTTTGGCTTCTACTGGATTATTAGCCACGATCTTCTCGAAATCCCTTCCTACGTCGCCATGCTCGTCAGTTTAAGCCTATTTGGTCTAGGTTTCATCGGTCTGAGTTATGGCATCTTCTCCGCTTCTTGGGATGAGGATCGGGTGGGGGATTGGCTAGGATGGCAAGAATTTCAAGCTAATTTTGGCAGAACGATCGCCGCGTGGCGGTCCGGCAAAAAAGAAGTGGAAGAAAAATAGATAACCTCTAGAAATCGTCAACAATAGAGATTAAAGAAAAAAATAAAGGGTTAATGCCATGATTATTGTCATGAAAGTTGGTTCCCCGGAAATTGAAATCGAGCGCGTCGGTGCCGAATTCGAGGCATGGGGATTAAGTCCCGAAAAAATCGTCGGTAAGCATAAAGTTGTCATCGGTTTAGTCGGAGAAACCAGGGAATTAGACCCCCTACAAATCCAAGAATTAAGCCCTTGGATCGAAACCGTCCTGCGAGTCGAACAACCCTTCAAACGCGCCTCTTTAGAATACCGTCACGGCGAATACAGCGAGGTTTTAGTCCCCACTCCTAACGGTGTTATCCCCATCGGCAGAAATCATACCGTTAGCATTGTCGCCGGCCCCTGTTCGGTGGAAAATGAAGCGATGATCGTGGAAACTGCCAAACGAGTGGCGGCAGCCGGAGCGCAATTCCTCCGCGGTGGTGCCTACAAACCCCGCACTTCTCCCTATGCTTTCCAAGGTCACGGGGAAAGCGCTTTGGAATTACTAGCGGCGGCTAGAGATGCCAGTGGTTTGGGTATTATCACGGAAGTAATGGACGCAGCGGATCTCGATAAGATTGTCGAAATAGCCGACGTGGTGCAAGTGGGGGCGCGCAATATGCAGAATTTTTCCCTCCTAAAAAAAGTTGGGGCGCAACCGAAACCGGTCCTACTCAAGCGCGGCATGGCGGCCACTATTGAAGATTGGTTGATGGCGGCAGAATATATCCTCGCCGCAGGAAATAGCAATGTCATTCTCTGCGAACGCGGTATCCGCACCTTTGACAGTAAATATACTCGCAATACCCTAGATTTATCCTGTATTCCCGTTTTAAGAACTTTAACTCACCTGCCGATCATGATCGATCCTAGCCACGGTACGGGTAAATGGGAATATGTCCCGACCATGGCCATGGCTTCCCTAGCAGCCGGGGCCGATTCCTTGATGATCGAGGTACATCCTAACCCGGCGAAGGCCCTATCTGATGGGCCGCAATCCTTGACCCCCGACCGGTTCGATCGATTAACTCAGGAGTTAGCGGTCATTGGTAAGACGATCGGGCGTTGGCCCCAGGTTCCGGCACTGGTTTGATAAGATGATCAGGGGGTGAGTCAACCCCCTTTTTTTGGGCATAAATTTCGCTTTTCGGGGCAGTTATGGTGACAGTTCCTCTGGAGTTAAATACTGAGCAAATTAGGGGTGAGAAACGGGTAGTTTTTAATCATCTCAGTTGGTTATCCTATCAGCAAATTTTACAGGCACTAGGGGAAAATAATCGCGCCCATTTATTTTATGATCGTGGCACTTTAGAGATTACTATGCCCCTAGAAGAACACGAGTTTTATCGAGAATTAATCGGATTATTTATTCGGATTTTGGTGGTAGAATTGGGTTTAAAAATTAAAAGTATGGGTTCCACAACTCTAGCTAGGGAAGATTTAGAACGAGGAGCAGAACCCGATAATGCCTACTATATTCAAAATCAAGCTAAAGTGCTAGGAAAAAGGATTAATTTAACTGAAGATCCGCCCCCAGATTTAGTGGTGGAAGTGGATATCACCCATACGGATATTAATAAATTAGCACTTTATGCCCGTTTGGGAGTGCCGGAATTATGGCGTTTTAATGGA
>NZ_JAPZQM010000676.1:0-3596 GCF_027530565.1 Microcystis sp. LE19-10.1B
TACCAAGCGATGTACCACAAGAAGGATAATGCAAGGTTTTTGAAAGTCCCAATCCTATTTTCTTGCACTAACATCGGACTTTAACAGGTCAAAAGCCTTATTTTAAAAGGGTTTTACCATTATTCAGCAAGCCCTAAATAAGAATCATAACTTCTGTTTAGACTAATTTGCAGCCCAAATTGGCACAGCTAGGGATAAAAGACTGAGAAAGAGATAAAAAGCAGGATGAAGGATTAAGATGCGGTCTTTTTCGATTTAGGCGGGGCAGAATAGCGTTTTTTGACCGTAGGATAAGGGATTTTTGGAGTCCGTTTTTTGCCTTTAGGCCAGCCCTGGGATTTTCCTCGGGTTTTGGGGAAACAGGCGGGTGTACCAATCACCGCTAAAATTGCCCCAAAACCCTGAGCGACCCTTCCAGGAGTTAGAGAGTTTTGTGGAAGAGGCTTCTGCCAAGGTAAAGGATTATCTTGTACTATCTCACGAGCCAGCCATAACTACCAAGTCAGTAGAGGCATCAAATCGCGACCAGATTGCCCTTGTTCGGGATTTGAAAGTTTGGGTAAAGTCCAGTGTAATCTTTGCGAGTGCGAAGCGATTCGAGTGATCGATGTTAATGGGACTTAGGCGTTTTCGGTCAGCAAAAAAGGCTCAAACCATTACGGGACAAAGGGTTAACCTCGATTTATGATTTTCCTTGATATATCTGGGTTTCAGCGATTTTGGGCTTCTCGAAGTAAATCCCAAGCGGGGATTGGAGTTGAGGCTTTTATCGATTTGTTTTTTGTCTAAGTCCCATTATGTGGACTTCGGTGGAATTATAGAGGAAGAAGGCACATTCTGTGGCTATACCATTCCGACCCGTCTGCGGATTGGATGGTACTTTGGCACTGAGCGGTTTGAGTCAGAGGGTGAGTTTTTCCGAGTCACGATTGATGATGCAATCTATCGGTAGAACGATCGGACATCAATAAAGAAATTACAGCCAACTTTGTAGAATGAAGTACAGCCAAAGTAAGGAGGGACTACGGGTGTGTGGCAAGTGATATGGAATACTGTGCTATCGGAATTCTCCGAGATCACCGATGTGGCTCAAATTATCCGCATCATTTTACGTTTCTTGCTTGCGGCGATCCTTGGTGGTCTACTGGGGTACGATCGGGAGATCAAGGGCAAGGCGGCAGGGTTGCGAACGCATATGCTGGTTTCTTTCGGGGCAGCACTCTTCGTCCTCATTCCTCAACAATCTGGGGCATCGATCGCAGATTTAACTCGTGTGTTGCAGGGCTTGATCGCTGGGGTGGGATTCCTTGGGGCCGGATCGATCATTATAGGAAGGCACCAAGAGGAGGCTAAGGGGATGACCACGGCGGCGGGCATATGGCTAACGGCGGCCATCGGCGTAGCGGCAGGGATGGGGCGAGAAGCGACGGCCATTCTCAGCACTCTCTTAGCCTTGGGAATCTTATCCTTAATTCCCAAGGTCGAACGGTTGTTTGAACGCCGTGGAAGGAGGAGTTAAACGGGGTCGGAGTATTCGGGCGGATAGGGGTTGAAGATGTACAAGTAGTTCATACCCGCGTTAAACTGCATATCTTGCCCCATGCCGTTGGAGCCCAAAGATGATCAAAATTTCCGTTGATTCACAGGTGTCGTTTTCTCGACCCTTGGTTTATGTCACCTATCGGGACAAGCTGATGGAGTTGGGGCCGTATCTGCCCAATGTGCGATCGCTGCAACTCAAGTCTCGCCAGGAAGCGGAGCGACAGGTGCGACTAGTGCTGGAGTGGCATGGGGGTGGGGACATCCCAGCCGCTGCTCGGGCACTTTTGAGTGAAGAACTGTTCACTTGGACGGAATACGATATCTGGGACAACAATGAGTTTACTGTAGACTGGCAAATTGAAACCCATGCCTACCGAGAGGCGGTGTTTTGCGCTGGCAAGAACCGCTTTCTGGATCGAGGCAATTGCACATTGGTGGAAAGCCGAGTCGAAGTGAGGATTGACCTCAGCGCAGTTCACAGTGTGCCCCCCTTCTTGCTCAGTCGCTTAGTTCACCTAGTCGAAGAGCTTCTGGCCAAAAAGATTGAACCGAATCTGGTGCAGATGGGACAGAGTGTGCAGAAGTATCTGGAGCAAACGCAGAAAACCCAGTAACGCCAGGAAAGGGATAGACTATGGGGTAGCGATCTGGAAGTAGTGGTGAGTCGAATTGCTTATTTAGGGTTTGCTGAAAAAGTTTGTTGGTGGGGTTAGGAGTCGGTCGTCGGTCGTCAGTAGCCGGTCGTTTCAGGCTTTGTTGCCCTCTTTTTTTTTGTACCGGTTTATGTACTACAAGAAGGATAATGCAAGGTTTTTGAATGTCCCAATCCTATTTTCGCAGCATGAACATCGGATTTTAACAGGTCAAAAGCCTTATTTTAAAAGGGTTTTACCATTATTCAGCAAGCCCTATTTAGGGTTGGCTGAATAAATCTAAAAACCTTGTTGGGTAAGACTTTTAGACTTTTTTTCCCTCAAAAAGTGCCAACCATTGGAGTGATCGGGGGTAAAATTCCGGGACTTTTTCCCTGAAAATTAGGTAACTGACCCCCTCAAAATCCCTAAAACCCCACACCCCACACCCCACACCCCACACCCTGTCCCCACGAAAAACTTTTTGCCGCAAACCCTATTTAGCGGGACTCAAACGATAACAAAAGATAACTGAGGGTATAATGCTTGGCAGATCAGCGTTTCACAATGCTAATACATAATCAGCGCCTTGCTCAATAATTGTAGAGGCAATTTCAGTTTGACATCCCATGGCATCAATACTTACTAAACAACCTCGAATTTCTCAAATCTTCAATAATTCAGGAATAGCAGTAATCTCATGGGATTTTTCAGCGACTTTTCGTTGACCAAGTACCAAATGATTAGTGGCTGACCAGACACTTACCATAGGAATTAAACTGCGGTTATTTCCTCGTTCTTTTGCCCCTCGTCAGGTTTTCCCGTCCACATTTAAGAGTTCTCCATTGGTCACCTGATGAACTGCTTGCATCCAACTAATAAAGCATGACTGGAGTTCTTCTGATTTTAAACGGACAAATAATCGGATCAATGTATCATGAGAGGGAATCCCATTAGGCAGAGCTAGAAAAGTTTTTAGCCATTCATATTTGGCTATACCATAGGCAGCAACTGCTTACCAGTTGTTCGCCCCACAAATGGTTGCACAGATAGTAATCACAATAATATCTATCAGCAAATGCTCAATGTTGTGTAACGCTCTAGGGTCTTTTAGAGTGCCAAAGTGTTTTTCAATCAGGGCTGTTGGTCATGAACATTTGTCCGTTAACATTGTTTTGCGCGAACCTGTAAACAGATAGTTAATATTCTGTATACTAACTTGAAAAATTTAATATTTATCTCCTAATTGCTATTCCATGAGGATATCTTGTAGATTTAGGTTCTTCGGTTTTTGTTATGCAATGGACGGGGGTTATAAGGGATGGAACCCTTATATAGAAAGGCATTTGGCGATTTTTGTCAATTATTTTTGATCTAGAGCGAACTAATCAATTAAGTCTCTTGCCAGATAAGGATTTAGTC
>NZ_JAPZQM010000208.1:0-2534 GCF_027530565.1 Microcystis sp. LE19-10.1B
GAGAATTTGAAAATAAAGAAGAACTGGAAAAAGTAGTCAATCAGCTTTTAAATGAAGGGGGATTGATTATTAAATGGAGTAGAAAACTTAAAAATAAGGGTAATGCTGTCAATGTAACTTAAATGCGTAAAAGCTTATCAATCAGGCGACTATGTGACCCTTGAACAATACTTGAGCAAGGATTAAATCACAATGGATTATAGTATTAAAATCTCTAAATCTGTACAAAAACAGATTGATAACTTACCTAATGCTATGAAAGGTCGTATTCTTGAAAAAATTAAGGGTTTGGAAATAGAACCCTGTCCTTCTGGCATTGTTAAATTAAAAAATTCTGAACAGGAACACCGTCTCCGTATCAGTGATTATCGAGTGCGTTATCAAATTGGGTTCTTCGTTACTTGGTATGGTTTGATCGGGTGGCATAAATCGACTAAATCCTTATCTGGCAAGAGACTTAATTGATTAGCTCGTTCTAGATCGAAAACAATTGGCAAAAATCGAAGCAATGTCTTTATATATAAGGGTTTCATCCCTTATAACCCCCCTCCATTGCATAACAAAAACCGAAGAACCGGTGAGGCTAGTTTTTTGATTCTAGGGATTTTTCCTTTTCTCCTAATTCCCAGTAATTGAGCAGGATGGCATTAACTGTATTACCGATCACATTTAATACGGTTTTAAAGCCATCGGTCAAGCGATCGACCCCCGCTACTAAAGCCACTCCCTCTAATGGTAAACCCGCTGCTGATAATACGGTAGTCATGGTAATTAATGCGCTGCCGGGGACCCCCGGGGTACTAAAAGAAACCAATAAACCACTCAATGCGATCGCTAATAACAAAGAGGGACTTAAAGGAACTCCGTAAACCTGAGCGATAAAAAGAGCATTAAATCCCTGTAAAATTGCCGAACCATCGCGTTTTAGTACCGTTCCCAAGGGAATAGCGAAACTGGCGATATCTTCGGGTAAACCGTATTCTTGAATTTCCCGCAAAACCACGGGTAAAGCAGCGTTAGAACTAGCAGTACCGAAAGATAAGGATAAAGATTCCGATAAAGAGCTAAAAAAGCGTCGAGGTTCTCCTTTGAGGGCAAAAAGGAGCAAAACATACACCCCAATCATCAAGGCACTGGCCAAAAACAGACCAAAAACATAGAAAAAAAGTCTCGCCACTAATTCTAATCCCTGGGTGGCGATAACCGAAGCAATCAGGGCAAATACCCCCACAGGTGCTAGATAAAGAATCACCGATAGGATTCTCTCGCTGATTAGATAAAGACTGTCTATCAACAGAATAAAAGGTTTTGCCCCCTCTTTGGCCAGTCCGATGCCGATACTAAATAAAACTCCCGTCACGATTACCTGTAAAAGATTGCCCCCGGTAAGAGCTTCTAGGGGATTAACCGGAATCAAGCTGATCAGCCAATCTCTCAAGGATACTGGTGTATTGGTGGTCATGGCGGCATTAGTGGCAAATCCCTCTAAACCTATCCCCGGTTTTAATAACAACGCCGTCGCCATGCCGATTAACAGAGCAAGTGTACTGGTTAGCAGATAGCCAGTCATCAATCTGAGTAAATATCTACCGATCCGCGCCGCATTCTGTACCCGGGTTAATCCTAAAATAAGAGAAGAAAAAACGATCGGAACCACCACAAATTGAATTAAGCGCAGAAAAACCTGTCCCACCGGCGCGAGAATATAGTCATCTAAAGGTAGGATTAGCGCGGGAAAAAAACCATTGAGCAGCGCACCGAAAACAATTCCCGCACCGAGGGCGACTAAGATCAGGTTAGATAAATTCATGGCGTTAAGTTGAGAATTCCGAGACTAATTTGGGGCAGTATTGTAAAGTTTTATAAAAAATATATGCAAATAACTGCAAACAACTGCTAATATGGTTAGTACAAGTTTACATTGCAGTTCATATAAAACTATCAGATTATGCTAAGAAAAAAGGTATCAGTTATGACACTGCTTGGAGAATGTGGAATCGAGGGCAGTTACAAGGAGAACGTCTTCCTACAGGAACAATTATTATTTTTGAAGATGACCGTTTTTGCGGTGAAAATAAAGTAGCTATTTATGCGCGAGTTTCTAGTTCAGAAAATCAATCTAACTTAGAGACTCAGGCAAAAAGATTGGAAGCTTATTGTATTGCGAAAGGCTATCAAATTGTTCGAGTAGTTAAAGAAGTAGGAAGTGGAGTCAATGATCATCGAAAGCTATTATTAAAACTTCTAGAACAAACTGATTATAATTTGATGGTCGTAGAACATAAAGATCGTTTAAGCAGAGTAGGGTTTAATTATCTGAAAGTTCTTTTAAATCAAACAAATAGAGATATAGAGGTCGTGAATCTAGCAGAAGAAAGAAAAGACGATTTAATGCAAGACTTCGTGAGCATAATTACCTCATTTTGCGCTCGATTATACTCATTAAGACGACGAAATAGAAAGACAGAATGTTTAATTAAATGCCTTGAGGAGAATGATGAAATTAGTTCAAAAACATCTAATTAAATTTAATC
>NZ_JAPZQM010000149.1:0-12213 GCF_027530565.1 Microcystis sp. LE19-10.1B
CTGGTGTCTTTAACGTGATGGCACCACTCCGATTCCATCCCGAACTCGGTTGTGAAACTTCACCGTGGCCAAGATACTTGTCGGGTTGCCGACCGGGACAATAGCTCGATGCCAGGATTATTCTTTCCTACCCCTCAATCCGACAAGATTGGGGGGTTTGGTTTTTAGGAAAAATCAGAGGATTTTAAATCTAAACCTCGCTCAAATATTGTATCTATGGCTAACATTTCTCCGTCGCTAGTCATAAATTTATGATCTTTGGTTGCTTGGATAGTTTGCCCATTTTCTAGGGTGTATTCAAAGACTTCTTGTAAACCTCGCTCGTGCCATTGAGAGATTGGTTGACTATAAACAAAACCATTTTGGTCAACAGTATAAACAGTGCAGTTAATTTCTTCGCTCACAATTTTAGCAATTGGTAATAATCCGTATTCCTCAGTTAAAATTAACGTCTCACCTCCCAGACAATATTCGGCAAAATTTACCATCTGTTCAAAGAGATTTTCAGCGATTCTTTTTTCCACACCATTTTTAGCAGCACCATCGATAAACATCTCCCTTTGTTTCTGCATTTCGGAGGCTTTTTTCTTACCCATTGCCCGACGCAATAGATCCGCTTCTCCTAGAGAATAACCGGCTAAATCCTGCGCCATTTTCATAATCTGTTCTTGATAGACTAAAACTGCGTAGGTTTCCTTAAGAATTGGTTCCAATAAAGGATGATCATAACGAATGGGTTCTCTACCGTGTTTTCTGCCAATAAAGAGAGGAATTAATCCCGCATCTAAAGGTCCGGGGCGATAGAGTGCTAAGATTGAAGATATGTCCTCAATACCCGATGGTTTTAACTCTTTAACGATCTGTTTCATCCCCGATGATTCTAACTGGAAAATACCTTCTAAATCCCCTTCTTCTAGTAATCCGTGGGTTTTGAGAATATCGGGAGGTAGTTTTTTATGTTCCCCTTTAGCCCGAATTTGCAGGGCTTTTCTTTCATCTAAAGGCAATTGATCAAGATCGATATCTATGCCCTGATTTTGTTTAATTAAATCGGCGGTTTTTTTCAAAGTGGTTAAATTTCTTAACCCTAAAAAGTCCATTTTTAACAATCCCAATGATTCTAAATCCTCCATGAAATATTGGGTAATTACCGCCCCATCATTATTTTTCTGGAGGGGAACCACTTCATCTAAAGGTTGGGAAGAAATGACGACTCCCGCAGCATGAACTCCGAAGGTTTTGTTAGTACCTTCGATACGAATTGCCATATCTAACCAATGACGCACATGGGGTTCCGTATCGTATCTTTCTTTAAACGCTGGTTCGGGAGTTTCATCGGAAATCATCACTTTTAAAGGTGTGGGTTTACCGCGAGAAACGGGAATCATTTTCGCCATTTTATCCGATTCGGCGTAGGGAATATCTAACACCCGCGCCACATCTTTTAAGACAGCTTTTGATGTCATGCGGTTAAAAGTAATGATTTGGGCAACATTAGCCTCCCCGTATTTTTCCGTGACGTATTGGATCATTTCATCCCGTCTCTCGATACAGAAATCCGTATCAATATCAGGCATAGATTTCCGTTCAGGATTGAGAAAACGCTCAAATAATAAACCGTGATGAACGGGATCAATATTGGTTATTTTTAAAGAATATGCTACCAAAGAACCCGCCGCAGAACCGCGTCCTGGACCGACGGGAATATCATGATCTCTAGCATATTTTATATAGTCCCAAACGACGAGAAAATAGGTAGAAAATCCCATTTTCTGTAGCATTTTTAATTCGTATTCAAGCCTTTCTTTGTAAACAGGCTCAATCTCGTGACGAGAAGGACATTTTAATCTTTCTAGTAATCCTAACCAAGCAATTTCTTCTACATAACTATCAGCAGTATGTCCCGCAGGAACTGGATAATTAGGCAGTCTTGGTTCATTAAATATGTTATAAGGTTCGACTTTTTCTGCTACTTCTAAGGTGTTATTAATCGCTTCTTCAATCACATCTTCGGGCAGATGATCACGGAAAAGTAAACGCATTTCATCAGCAGATTTTAAGTATTCTGTACCGCTATAACGGAGGCGTTTGTCTTCAGTAATTAACTTGGCAGTTTGAATACAAAGCAAGGCATCGTGGGCCTCTACATCGTAACAGGAAATAAAGTGAGAATCGTTAGTAGCAACTACTTTAATTCCTAACTCTTTAGCAATTTTAACTATTTCTACATTGACAATCCGATCTTCTTTAGAACCGTGGTCTTGAATTTCTAAATAAAAATCATCACCAAAAAGTTTTTTATACCATTTAGCGGTTTCCTTAGCCAGTTTCCTGTTATTAGCTAAAATCGCTTGGGGAATCTCTCCACCCAAGCAAGCACTGGTAACTATCAATCCTTCGTGGTATTGTTGGAGTAACTCTTTATTGATACAAGGACGAGCAAAAATACCTTTACCTTGAATACCTTTCAGATTAGAAATAGTTGTTAATTTAACTAGATTTTTATAGCCTTGGGTATTTTTGGCTAAAACAACTTGATGATATTTTCGGTGGCGAAGATTGACTTCAATATCGCCATTGACTATATACATTTCGTTGCCAATAATTGGTTTTATTCCCTTATTACGGCAGGTTTTAATTAATTCGATCGCACCATACATGACTCCATGATCGGTTAAAGCGATCGCTGGTTGTCCTAATTCAATCGCTCGATCAATTAGTGCCGGTAATTGGGAAGCACCATCAAGTAAGCTATAATCACTGTGAATATGTAAACCGACAAAAGACATAATTTTTCAGAAAAAAGTGACAAGGAAAAAGAAAAAAAACAGAATTTACTTACTTTTAATTTTCAGCAATTACAGTCTATTTTTAGGGTTGATTGAGAATCCTATAGGGGAAAGAACTTTCTTCTAAATTAAACCATTGTTCTCGCAGTTTCTGGTTATCATTGCTGCCGACGACAGTATCAACAAATTTTTTCCATTCGGGATCGTTTTTGGGTAAAATACAGCCATAAAGTTCGGTGGTAATCGGTTGACTGGGTAGTAGCACAAATTGTCGCGGATCCTGTCCTTGTTTAACGAGTTCCCCCAGTAGAAGAATTCCATCACTAACCACTGCGTTTACTTCTCCCCTTTGTAATTTTGCCACTGCCTCACTTCGATCGCTGACAGCTTGCCAATTAGCCAGAGGATAGATATAACGAATAATACTATCGGTGGTGGTGTGGGGAATATAGGCGATCGCAACTGCCGCTAAAGTGTTATTAATATCTATTTTATCAACATTTTCCCTTTTAGTTAGAAATTGCGCTCCTGTCATAAAATAGGGAATAGAAAAATTAACCTTTTCTAGTCTTTCTTCCGTAATTGTTGCCGCATTACAGGATAAATCTACTTGTCCCTGTTCCACTTGCTGAAAACGATTATTAGTCGTCGCTTCTATAAAGGTTATTGTAATCGGTTTACCTAATTCTTGTGCTAATCGACGTTGGACTAAGCGCATTAATTCCACTCCGTAACCTGTCCATTGTCCCGTTTTATCATCGATATAACTAAAGGGAGTAGCATCTTTTCTGGCTGCCGCTTTTAATTCTCCCGTGCGAGCAATTCTTTGTAAAACTGTTTCTGCCAAGGCTGATAAATGTAGATTATTTATCAGTAAAAGACCTAGAAAAATCAACCAAAAGTTTTTAGACATATCAAGAAAGCAAGAAGGAGATAGGGAGAAAAAAGCTAACGGCCGATGTGCGATTAGCAAATGCTGCTATATTTTAACTAGAGCTTGCTGAATAAATCTAAAAACCTTGTTGGATAAGACTTTTAGACCTTTTTAAAATCCAAAAGTGCCTCGTCTGGGAGTGATCAGGGGGAAAATCCCTGGACTTTTTCCCTGAAAATTAGGTAATTGAACAGATGAAAATCGGTAAAACCCTACACCCCACACCCCACACCCTACACCCTACCCCCACCGAAAAACTTTTTGCCGCAAACCCTAACTACGATCCTCGAATAATCCACTCAAACGTTCTACTTCTGTTTGTGCTGTGTACATAGGAGTTCCAGCCAGAATTCCGGTAACATTGCGGAAAGGTTGACCGATGTGCATACCTTGATGATCGATCGAAAACTCACGAATATCCTTATCGTGCATAGAACCGCGCATTTTTAAAACAGTGATCCCGCGGCGCATTTCTCCATACATTTCCACATAACGCAGCAGAATAATTGAATCGGTAATTGTAGAAATATGCGCTTCTGTGATCGAGGAACCTCCTAATAAAGTGGGAGTGGTGGAAGTAAATAATCCTCCCACCTCTTTTTGCTTAATAAAAGAAGTCAAACCGATAATAAATTCCCGAAATCCTTTCAGATTAGAAACCCTTTCTAAAGCAGATAAACTATCTACTGCCACTCGATTCGGTTGAAACTCCTCGATAATTTCCTTCATCATAATTAAATGATTTTCTAAACCCGTAGTTTCGGGATAACGGCAGACTACCTTTAATTTACCTTCCTTTTCCATGCGGTCATAATCCACACCCCAACCGGTAGCATTTCTAAATAACTGTTCTCGACTTTCCTCGAAGGCAAAAATTAAACATCTTTCCCCATTGGTTACTCCCCCAGCCATAAATTCTGTCACCATCAGGGTTTTTCCTGTTCCTGTGGCTCCCGAAACCAAAATAACCGAATCGCGGAAGAAACCACCCCCACACATTCTATCGAGTTCCAAGCTGCCAGAAGTAATGCGAATATTAGAGGATTTTTGTTCTAATTCAATGGCTGATAAAGGAATAATCACGGCCCCTTTATTGGGAATAATTGTAAAAGGAAATTCTCCTTTTTGGTGATCGGTTCCCCGATATTTTAAAATTTCGATCGTCCTTCTTCTTTTCTCATCGGTTAAAACGTTGCGTAAAATCACCACATTATCGGCCACAAACTCCTCCACCCCATAACGACTGATTTCGCCGTATTCTTGGGTTCTTTCTGCGGTCATAATCGCTGTTACTTCCAATTCTCGCAAAGCGGTTGCCAGACGAAAAAGATCACTTCTCACTTGAGCGCTATCACTTAAATGGCTGAAAATTGCGCCTAAAGAATCCATAGACACCCGTTTGGCTTTATTTTTGCGGATAGCAAACTCAATGCGAGCGATTAATGCGCCTAGGTCGTATTCTCCCGTCACCATCGGCTTTTCTTCCGGTTGGGGGGAAGCATCGACAAAGGCCCATTGACGATTCTCCTCCCACTGCCGGATATTCCAACCAAAACCACCCATATTTTTTCTTAGTGCTTGGGGTGGCTCCTCGAAGGTGACAAAAACGCCATTTTCTCCATTTTTGATGCCTTCTGCCAGAAATTGACAGGCAAAAACCGTTTTAGCACTTCCTGCCGTCCCCGCTATCAAAGTTGCTCGTCCTTTCGGTAATCCCCCTTCCGAAAGAAAATCAAAGCCGGGGATTCCTGTTTCTAACTTCTCAATCAACTCTAGGGGATTATTTTGCGTCATTTAAGTTCTCTATGAAAACGAGCCAATGTTTATTGTACCTATTTCAGTGACCAGCGATACCAGAAATTCATCCCTAGTTGGGGTGTATCAAGAAAATTCAGTGAGCGTTGTTAACTTTTATGACAATATCGACTAGATTATCCACATTATCTGCTGAGAATTTCTCGAATATAAATGATCAATAAATAATCCCAAGAGCTTATTTTTCAAGAAAATATTAAGTAGGCTGTGTTAGCGCAGTAAGGTAGTTAGGGTTATATCCCCGCACAAAATTTACCCAAAACAGGAATAGAAATAAAAATCATCTCATCTAATAAAAACAAGATTACTGCTGTTACTATCGTCCTAATTGCCCAATTTAATCTAATGGCTTTTTGCTCTCTAATTTTAGAGATTATAACTAAAGTTTCTGTTTGTAAATATTGTATTAAAGCCGTTAGATAGTCTTCTTCCTCTGCTTGGTTCCATTCCTCAGCAAGCAATTGTTCTGGTAGGATAATTTCACCACCCACTACTGGGGATAGACCCCATAATCCTAAGCCAATAGTAATAATTGTGAATAAATAAGCCAAAAATTTCAAAAGATAGCAGCTAAGACAAGGATAAATAGACTGGTTACATTCAAGGGAAACTATATAAGCAGGTAAATCTTTGCCAAAATTAACCAAAACACCGCTAATAGTCAGAATCAAAGTAAGTTTTGTATTTAGTTGATTAATACTATCCTTGACAACTTTGATAGAGTTTAAGGTATAATCATAGGTAAGCCGAATATTTGTCATACTTATTTGCTCTACTATGGAACATACAACCGATAATAATCAAAATCAGCAAAAAACCGACAATCAACAAGAAAAAACAGCAACAGGGAAGAAACCCGTGCTGAAGATTGATCCTAAGAGAACTATACCCTACATACAGGAAGGAATCAAACCGAAAAATAGATAAATTCTGTTTATTTCAGGGTTCCTTGAGATGCGTCAAATGATGGCGCATCTCAAGGAAAATCAAGTGAATTTCTCTAACTATAAAGGAACTTTAGTAATCCAATCTTGATACTTTGGTTCCTGATTGAGAACGATAGAACTTAACTTTTCTTTTAACTGATAAGTAATCGGTTTAGCCGCAGGTAAAGAAAAAGTTTCAATCCTTTTAATCGGAGTAATTTTCGCCGCAGTGCCACTTAAAAACACCTCATCAGCGATAAATAACTCCGTCTTATCCACGGGTCTTTCAATAACCGGAATACCCAAATCCCGCGCAATAGTTAAAACACTATCTCTAGTAATCCCCTCTAGGATATCTTGGTCAAAACTAGGAGTAATTAGCTGACCATTTCTGATGATAAAAATATTCATTCCCGTCGCTTCACAGACCTTGCCTTGGGAATTCATTAAAATTGCCTCATCAAACCCCGATTCTACCGCTTCCGTTTTTGCTAAAGCAGAAGTGATATAAGCGGCGCTAATTTTACCTCGCAACGGGAAACTTCTATCTTCTTGACGATACCAAGAACTAATCCGACAGTTAACCCCATCGGCTGCTAAATAATCATCCATTTCTAGACCATAGACTAGAAAATCCTTCTCGATACCATGCAATCGCGGGGCAATTCCCAACCCGGAACTATAGACAAGGGGACGAATATAAAAAGGTCGATGACACTGATTCTTTTTAACAAAATCGATAATTATTTGATAGATTTTATCGGCAGGAATCTCGTAATTAAGAAACTTAGCACTTTGACTTAAACGCTGACAATGACGTTCTAATCTAAATAATAATATCTGTCCAGCATTGTTAGGGTCGGGAGTACCTCGTAAACCCCCAAAAGCGGCAGTTCCGTAGTGTAGTGCGTGGGTAGCAACGGATAACTTTGCCTCGCTAAAAGGGATAAATTTATTCTCAAAATAGGCGAGAGGAAGGAAAGGAATTTCGGTAATAGACATTTTTTTTTGATTGAACCAAGAACTAAACGGGATTTACCCATGCGGAAAAATTTTGTTTCTGGCTATTAGAAGGATTTTCTACCCTGATAATTTCATAGCGAATCGTCTGCGGGGCAGCCAGTGGAACAGCAAGGGTTCGCAATTCATCGAGATGAAAGACTGTTATCTGAATAATATCACCTGCGCGGTAGTCTTTTAATCTTTCGTTTAACTGTTCCGCCGTCACCCGCAATCCATCGATAGCCAATAACTCATCATCAGCATTAATTCCCGCTTTTTGGCAAGGGGAACCCATCTCGACAAATTTAATTATTTCTTTACCCGCTTCACTCTGTAGCCGCATTCCCAGATAAGGTATCGTCTCCCCATTGTCAACACCCCGCAGATAGAGTCCAAAAGGTTCAAGATATTGATTAAAGGGTAATTCTTCTAAACCGTCGATATAACGGCGGTAGAAGTCGCTTAAATCCACCCCTGCGGCAGATTCGAGAATTGCCTGCAACTCCCCATCGGTATAACCAATCTCCTCTTTACCGAAATGTTGCCACATCGAGCGTAAAACATCATCGAGGGAACGACGGTTATCGGTGTGGGTGCGAATTAGTAAATCGAGAAGCAGCGACAATAATTCCCCCTTGAGATAGTAGGAAATTTGACTATTATCGCTATTGCTATCCCGTCGGTAGAGTTTTATCCAGGCATCGAAACTCGATTCGCCTAGAGGTTGGACAAGACGACCGGGTATATTGAGATAACGGGTGATTTCTTTGCTTAAAAGCTCTAAAAAAGTCTTACTATCGTATATTCCCGCCCGTAGAGGGATTACTATATCGTAATAACTGGTGGTTCCTTCGGCAAACCAGAGGGAAGAAGTATAATTTTCTGCATCATAATCGAAGCTTTCTAAAGCTTTTGGGCGAATACGCTTGATATTCCAGAGATGAAAGAACTCATGGGCGACTAATTGCAGAAAACGATTATATTTATCCTTATCTCGCAATCCCAAACGCGCATAGTTAAGGGTACAGGAATTTTTATGTTCTAGTCCCCCGTAACCAGCCGCCGAAAGATGTAGCAAAAAGAGATAATTATCATAAGGGAGTCCACCGAACATAGCCGACTCGGTTTGAATAATTTTAGTGGTATCGGCGATAATTTGACTAGGATTGGCGTTTCCCCGTCCCCAGATAGCTAATTGATGGGGTTTTCCCTCGACGACAAAATCGTATAACTGATGAATCCCCACCTCCACAGGACTGTCCACTAGGGTATCAAAATCGGGAACGTGAAAGGTGTTTTTCTGTCCGGGTAAAGATTTTAAGGCAGTGGTAACGCGCCAATCGTTATGGGGGGGGATAATTGTCAAGGTGAGGGGATGTTTTTGATAATCGGGGATATAGAAAAATAAAGCAGCCCCGTTGAAGTAACCGTGAGTATCATCGAGATGGTTGGTTCTGACGGTTAAATCGTGGGCAAAAACGCGATATTTGACCGTTATTTCTGAACTATTACCGGTGTCAATCTGCCAGTGATTTTTAGCAACTTTGCGACTGTTGAGGTTAACAGCTTGAATATCTTGGACTAAACGGGAGTATTCCCGCACTAGATAGGAACCGGGAGTCCAAACCGGCATTTTTAGGTTTAAAATCGGAGCTTGCCAACCGGTAATCTGTAGAGTGACTTCAAAGAGGTGTGAAGTCGGTTCCGACATAGCCACTTGATAGCTGAGACTTAAACGAGTTGAAGAGATGGTAGTGGGGGAAATAAAACTGGTCATCGGCATTAAACAAGCTTTTTAGTTATTCTACTAAATCCAGTTATTAAAAACTGATTATTTATTCCCCCTTTTGCATGACTGCCTCTCCTGATATGTAGCCTATAGTCAACGGATTTAGTATTGCTTCCGATTTTATCACTCAATCCAAGCCTTTGGGGGGTAGAACCCCCAAACTCCTAGGGTTGATTGATAGTAGGGTTGATTGATAGTAGGGTTGATTCATGAATCAACCCTACCCAAACCCCCCGTTGGGGTAGGACGGCTGCTGACGCATCTGTAATAATTTAAGAGTCACTCCCCTTGCATGACTGTCTCTCCTGATATGTAGCCTATACTCAACGGATTTAACCCCGTGTGCAACTATATTTTTACTCTTGATTTACAAGGCTTTCAGAAATCAGCAGAGATAAAGTATCCTCTGTAACCCCCGCAAATCCTGCGAGGGTTGTCGTGCCGATTCAGCGTCTTTCTGCCGGGGGTGCAGGAGGAGCCACATCGGGGGGAGGAGTTACCTGTAGGGGAACCGAACGAGTTTCGGGAGCTGCCACAGTGACGGGAACGGTAATCGGTTCGGCTGCCGCGGGGGCCGTATTTTGAGGACTAGGAGCAGCGGCGCTGGTAGGAGCGACGGTAGTACGCCGACGACTAGAACGGCGTTGGCTGGGTTCGCTAGTATTAGAACGAACGATAGTTTGCTCGCGACTTACCCGAACCCGTCGCCGTCTGCGGATGGGTCCTTCGCTGGGGGAACCCTCATCGCTGCTGGCTAAACGATTGTTAGTGGTTTGGGTAAAGTAGGTACGTCGGGGTTTAATTGGTTCCGCTTTTAATGTCACTGGACGTTTGCCTAAATTCGGTTCTGGGAAACCTTGATAGGGAATATCCTTAATTGCTCCTAACATAAATTGTCGCCACATCCAAGCGGACATGGTACTGGCTCCATTGGTGGGTTTATTATTGTCATTACCGAGCCAAATTCCCGTGACTAATTGGGGAATATAACCGACGAACCAAAGGTCGCGAGCCTTGTCAGAAGTGCCGGTTTTTCCTGCCACCGGACGACCAATTTGTGCGGGGGTTCCCGTTCCCGAATTAACCACATCCTGCAGCATCCAAGTCATCGTCGCTGCCGTGTTTTGATTGAGAGCAGTTTTCGGTTTAAAATTGGCTTGATAAATTACTTTACCATTGCGATCGAGTACCTGATTAATACCGTAAACTGGTTGATGCACACCATTATTAGCAAAGGTTCCGTAGGCGCTGGTCAATTCTAAAAGATTGACTTCCGAAGCACCCAAAGCCAAAGAATAAGTGGGTAAAAGTTTCGACTGGATCCCCATATCTTGAGCTAATTTAATCACCGGATTCCAACCGACGGCCACTAACACCTGAACTGCCACCACATTCAGGGAAGAAGTCAAAGCATCGCGCATGGACACCGCGCGGCCGCTATACTTATCGCCGTAGTTTTCCGGTTTATAACCATCCACTACATACTGAGCATCTTTATAACTAGAATAGGGGGATTTCCCCGCCGCAATCGCCGCCGCATAGACAAAAGGTTTAAAAGTAGATCCTGGCTGACGTTTTGCCTGTGTCACCCGATTGAATTGATTCTTATCGTGGTCAATTCCCCCGACCATGGCCTTAATTTGCCCATTTTTGGGGTCAATTGCCACTAAAGCTGCCTGTTGGAAGTTCTGCCACCTGCCATAACGAGAAACCGCTCTTTCTACCACTTCCTCCCCTTCCCTTTGCCAACGAGGATTAAGGGTAGTTTTTACCACCAATCCCCCCGCTTCTAGGGTTTTAGCGGGAACCAGTTGCGGCAGTTCTTTTTCCACATAATCGGTAAAATAGGCCGCTTGCCGTTGCAGACGTTTTAGGGGACTGGTTTTCAGACCTAGGGGAGATGCGATCGCCAGTTCTGCTTGAGCGTTAGTAATAAATCCCACCTCGGCCATAGTTTTTAGGACGATATTACGCCGTTCTAGGGCAGATTTAGGGTTTTCGAGGGGAGAATAGAGACTAGGAGCGGGAACAATCCCGGCAAGGGTGGCAGCTTCGGCTAGAGTTAATTTATCGACGGGTTTACTGAAATATAACCAAGCGGCATCGGCCAGACCGTAGGCCCCGGAACCGAGATAAACTAGGTGAAAATAACGCTCTAAAATCTGGTCTTTTGTATATTTATCTTCTATTTTCTGAGCGATACGCATTTCCCGTAATTTGCGATCAAAGCTCCTTTCTTGGGATAAAAAGACAATCCGGGCCAATTGTTGGGTGATGGTGCTGCCTCCTTCCACCACTCCCCCGGCTCTCAGGTTAGAAAAGAGAGCGCGAGCAATACCCTGGCCATCAACTCCCCCGTGTTCACGAAAACGGCGGTCTTCACTAGCGATAAAGGCCTCCTGTACCAGTGGGGGAACTTGGGCAATTTTCACGGTTTCGTAAGTGCTAGGGCCATTTTGCTTGAGGATTTCCCCATTAGCGGCTTGAATGGTTAGGGTGCCGGGACGAGCATAGGTTTGTATATCGGCGATATTTTGCGGTAGAGAGGTTTCAAGGCGATAAATGCCCCAACCTACCCCCAAAATGCCCCCAGTTACGCCTAATCCCAATCCCAAGTACAACCCAAAGCGGGGATGTTGTCGCCATTGCGGTAAGGGGGAATTGTCGATCAGGGTAGTAAATTTGTTCTTTAAGGGTTTTAACGTCTCTAGAGCCTTGCTACTGGTTTGGGAGACTAAATTAACCTTTTTTTTATCAGAAGCGGCTTCTACTGTCTTTTCCCCAGCAACTGGCGCAGATTCGGAGTTGATCGGATCGACTTTAGGGGGTTGCTCGGAATTCTCTAATTTATTAGCGAGATTATGAAAAAATTGACTAAGTTTTTGTTTGTATGTCATGTTAGTTGAGCGGGTGAGAGTGAGGGTGTGGGTGTGGGGTGTGGGGTGTGGGGTGGGGGGG
>NZ_JAPZQM010000367.1:0-2050 GCF_027530565.1 Microcystis sp. LE19-10.1B
TGGTCGAGGGAATCAACAATAAACTTAAACTAATAAAACGGAGAGGCTATGGCTTGAGAAACTTTCGGAATTTTTGGGTTAGAAGTATGTTATCTTGGCATCTTGTATGTTGATTTAGCATAAAGGGTAACGAAGAGCCGCACTACTTCTGTCAGGAAAGCATTCAAACTTCGCAAATCATCTTCAATTTGTTGCTGAATATTAGGAATTGTTTTCTCCCACTCGCCTAAGCGATTGGCAGGGAAGATAGTATAGAGTAATTTACTTTCTCTCTCAATCCAAGTAACATTAAGTGTATGTTTATCGGGATTAACCGTCATACTTTCTAAGTTTTTGAGACCATCAATTGGGTCTTCCATTGATAAAACTTTTGGCGATATTTTATTATACGAGTAGAAAGTTACGTTAGTTTGAACGATTACATACCCAACTCTTGTTGCTCCTCTGAAAAACTCAATCTCAATAACTTGCTCACCTCTTTCAAGAGGAACAAGGGTAAAAATCACTTCGTTGGAATCGCCTTTAACTGGAACAGTCAACTGCTGCTGATAAGGTCTTATGGCAAATGCTGGAGCAGTAACCTTGACATTTAGTTCAACTTGCTTAGTATTACGTCCTACTGTAAGCAAAATTTTTTCTTGAACACGAGTAAATTCTGGAATCTCTTCAGTTAGCTGAATCTTTAACTCAGCTTTTTGCTCAAGAACACATTCTGATGGGAATTCGATTCGAGTGTGGCGTTGAATTGTTACGCTATTAGACGACGGAAGGGGTTTAGGCTGCTCAGAGCAAGGCGGCCGAATAAACTCCCCACGCTCGTTAATACTCCCTTTATTCGAGTTAAAATAACCCGGGTTGCCGATATATTTTCTGTTTAAATCCGCTTCTCCACCTGCCAATTTGTCGGGTGGAACCCTAACCGTCGGTTCCACCTTTACATATGAGTTTATGTCTTGAACAAATTCAGTTTTTCTTAGCCTTAGTCCCTCACGGATTACTGATAAGCTTGTTTCTGGATGAGTGAGCAGTTGAAATTGAATACAGAAATCAGCCAACTGGAAATATCGAGCCTTAATAGCTTGATAAGCTGTCTCAAGCAGGTCCAAATCGACTTGGCTCAGAATAGTTGCAAAATCAGCTACAAGGCTTTGAGTTTCAGCAGCAAATTTCTTTAAGAGAGTATCAGCTTCACTAAACTTATTTTGTCCCAGCAATGCAGCAAGTTGTACGAGTTGTCTGTTACGAGTGTTAGGAAAGTATGCAGCCAAAGCATAAGCCTCGGCGAATTCCCCTTCTCCCAGAAGAGCGACAATCGGTTGCAGCCAAGTTTCACGAGGTGTTTCACTGCGAGTTTCCATTTCCTATACCCTTTCTGACAACGTGGAAAATCTCGTCCTCACTGGTACTGGTAATCTTAATGGCACGGGTAATGCCTTGTCAATTTGGTGGGGCCATTAATGCCCCTCTCGCTTTTACCCGGGCAACAGATAGCACCACGACCAATATTAACACCATTGTTACTAACGTCTTTACCGATGCTAATGGCGCAACAGCCGGAAATCAAGCTATCGGGATGAACAGTGCTGCTTTAGTGCGGGTTGCTAATACTACTACCACTTACCTAATTATCAACGACGGTACGGGGGGTTTCCAAAGTGCTAATGATTTGGTGATTAATCTCACCGGGTTAACGGGTAGTTTACCGGCGCTCGGCCCTATTCCAGTCAATAGTTTCTTTGTCTAGATTGATGGGGGGGATTAATTCTCCCCTTTTAATGCTCCCGTTCAAGTAATTTTGATACAAAAAAAGTTAAGAGGCTCTTCTCGACTTTGTGTTATAAGTAGCTGGTTATAATTAAATTAAAAATGGATTTTGCCTCTGATCCCCCCTTAGTCCCCCCTTGATAAGCTATCCCTTATAGGGATCTTTCTTAACAATTTTTTCATTAAGCACTCCAACTCTTATCCTGACTTGATTTCAGTTTTTTCTTTGTCAGTAAGGGTGTCAACAAGGAATATTACAAATTGTTAACCGAGTCTTGAAAGCGTT
>NZ_JAPZQM010000036.1:0-2149 GCF_027530565.1 Microcystis sp. LE19-10.1B
CCTTATAGAGACAGACATTACCGCGATTTTTGTCAATTGTTTGCGATCTAGAGCGAACTAATCAATTAAATCTCTTGCCAGATAAGGATTTAGTCGATTTATGCCCCCATATCGAACCATACCAAGTCCCGAAGAGCCGTAATTTCTTTATCTAAGCGTCTAAGCTCTTCTTCTAAGTCACCTAGAAAACGGGTTTCTTCAAGTATTTAGAAACCCGTTTTCTGTGCGTTAGGCAGCTACCAATTACGTCAAAAAAACAAACAACTCAAATCACCTAGAAAACGGGTTTCTTCAAGAAACTATTTAGAAACCCGTTTTCTTTGAGAAACCCGTTTTCTTTCTATTTAGGGTTTGCTGAATAAATCTAAAAACCTTGTTGGATAAGGCTTTTAGACTTTTTTTCCCTCAAAAAGTGCCGACCATTGGAGTGATTGGGGGGAAAATTCCGGGAATTTTTCCCTGAAAATTAGGTAATTGACCACCTGAAAATGGGTAAAACCCCACACCCCACACCCCACACCCTGCCCCTAGGAAAAGCTTTTTCAGCAAACCTTACCTATCAAATCTTTGCCGTCACAATTTAGGACAACAATGGTATGCTATGGGCCTCTACTCTTCTTCATCTTCTTGACTTGACAAAGGCTTTTGTGCAACGTGGCGCACGAAAAGAATCTGCACAATATCGCCAGTGATGGTAAAGAGAATTCTGTAGGCACTACGTCCCTTACCATAAATAAGTTGTCGGATTTCTTCCTCCAAGAAATTATTTTCAAAAGCAAGTGAACAACGGTAAGGCATTTGCTCTAGTGACAGAATTGCTTTGTACAATCCTTCCAGCCACAACCTCGCTTTTCGAGGAGAATCTTTGCTGAACCACAGATAGGCTTTTTCAATTCCCTGTTGTGCTTCAGGTTGTATGACGACTTGATACTTTTGGCTCATGGAGAACTGTCCAGCTTATCGAACAATTCAGAGAAGAATTCCTCTGCCTTCTTACCTTTGCCTTGCTTCATCTCTTCAAGACCACGCTTGACTCCTTTAAGCGTCTCAACCAATTCAGCAGCTTCAAGAAGTGTCTGATAGGATTCCGCATCTTGCACGACGAGTGCTGCTTTCCCATCAACCGTAAGCACCAAAGGGTCTTTGGTTTGTTTGAGATGCTCTAGGAACTGGGTCGTGTTTCGTTTAAACTCAGTTAAAGAATGAATGTCTTTTGAAAGGTTGAGCATTATCTTAGCAGACAAAACGCATTTAATTATATGCTACCTTAAATTAAGTCTCCTGTGACAAATACCCGATCGTCTCACGGCTGGCTTCCAATCCAGCAATGATTTATTAATAAATATGACCGGATTTACCAGTACTTTACCAGCTTTAGGGAGAATTAACGTTAGTAGCTTTTTTATCTAAGTGTCTAAGTTATCCTTCTAAGTCACCTAGAAAACGGGTTTCTTCAAGAAACTATTTAGAAACCAGTTTTCTTTGAGAAACCCGTTTTCTGCAAACGCCTATTTAGAAAACAGGTTTCTTTGAGAAACCCGTTTTCTTGTAATGGGTTAAATCCGATCGCTGGGGGGTTGCCGCTCTAATTTGTCCAAAATTCGCTTGAGCAAGACACTATAAACAGGTTCACCACCTAAGAAGTGGGCTGTGATTGCAGCACAGATACAAGTCAGTAAAATTGGCAGCGCCACCAAAAAATTATCCGTCAATTCCATCACCAACATGACGGCGGTGAGGGGAGCGCGGACCGTGGCCGCCACTAATCCCCCCATCCCAGCGACGGCAAAAACCCCGGGTTGGGGCAGTTGACCCGGAAACCAAGCATCGCACACTTGTGCCAGCCCTAAACTGAATAGAGTAGCCAGGGCTAACATCGGGGCAAAAATCCCGCCAATTTCCCCAGAACCATAACAAATCATTGTCAGGAGAAAGCGCCCTAAGAAAACCAGCAGCAAGACCGCTCCTGGAGCTTCACTATTCTTGACGAATTTCTTCATGAAGTTTCGGCTCTTCGTTACCCTTTATGCTAAATCAACAGACAAGATGCCAAGACAACATACTTCTAACCCAAAAATTCCGAAAGTTTCTAAAGCCATAGCTTCTCCGTTTTATTAGTTTAAGTTTATTGTTGATTCCCTCGACCATC
>NZ_JAPZQM010000707.1:0-3594 GCF_027530565.1 Microcystis sp. LE19-10.1B
GTTCCAATTAATCTTAAACCCTATTAGGGATTGAAACAGAACATTAGTACTAACAAAAAAAATGGACTTTAGGTTCCAATTAATCTTAAACCCTATAAGGGATTTAAACCCGACGGAGCAGCTTCGGGCCGAAAGGGATCAGGTTCCAATTAATCTTAAACCCTATTAGGGATTGAAACGATAAATCTCTGGCAGATACTAATCCTCAAACAGGTTCCAATTAATCTTAAACCCTATTAGGGATTGAAACTGTATTGATTTAGAGGGAGAAAGTTGGAATTTAGTGTTCCAATTAATCTTAAACCCTATTAGGGATTGAAACTTAAAATCGTTTCCTCCGGCAATATTAGATATGTGTTCCAATTAATCTTAAACCCTATTAGGGATTGAAACGGAATTTAGTACCTCAAACTTTTTTTACCGGAACAGTTCCAATTAATCTTAAACCCTATTAGGGATTGAAACAAGCTTTACAAAAATTAATATTTTTAAATAACCATGTTCCAATTAATCTTAAACCCTATTAGGGATTGAAACATAAGAATAATAATCATTCTCATTTTATTTCCATGTTCCAATTAATCTTAAACCCTATTAGGGATTGAAACACAGGAATTATTTCTGGCCGAACAATTGCAATCCGTTCCAATTAATCTTAAACCCTATTAGGGATTGAAACACTACCCTGAACCGCAGGATGCAAGAGTAAGGAGTTCCAATTAATCTTAAACCCTATTAGGGATTGAAACCTTAGCTAGGCCTTAAATATCACCTAATAGGCTAGTTCCAATTAATCTTAAACCCTATTAGGGATTGAAACAATTTTGAATCACTAAGTTTGCCCGCAACTGCGAGTTCCAATTAATCTTAAACCCTATTAGGGATTGAAACATAGTATTTAATGAAACCGTTAAAGCGTAGTGATGTTCCAATTAATCTTAAACCCTATTAGGGATTGAAACCCTTTTGGAGACGGCACTAATACGGTTTTTGTAATGTTCCAATTAATCTTAAACCCTATTAGGGATTGAAACATTTCTTTCTTTAATAAAGCTTTCTTTCTCAGCTTGTTCCAATTAATCTTAAACCCTATTAGGGATTGAAACCACCTCTCGCGCTTCAGAAAGCGATCGGACTATAGTTCCAATTAATCTTAAACCCTATTAGGGATTGAAACGATGGGAACACAGTTAAAGCTTTGGTTCAATCTAGTTCCAATTAATCTTAAACCCTATTAGGGATTGAAACCAATCGGCGGAGAATTCGAGCGAAATAAGTCCCTGTTCCAATTAATCTTAAACCCTATTAGGGATTGAAACCCCTACAGTCTCCGGGATGCCTACGCCGTTCGGGTTCCAATTAATCTTAAACCCTATTAGGGATTGAAACTCATGGCGAAACCCTCAAGATGGTGATGGTTTGCCCGTTCCAATTAATCTTAAACCCTATTAGGGATTGAAACGCTGATTATTTGCTCAAACACTACCGAGAAGATTGTTCCAATTAATCTTAAACCCTATTAGGGATTGAAACACAGCTTAGACCAAATTCTGTGCATGGCAATTTCATGTTCCAATTAATCTTAAACCCTATTAGGGATTGAAACATTCATCGTTAGGCATACTCCAAAGTGTTAACTGTTCCAATTAATCTTAAACCCTATTAGGGATTGAAACTTAATTTCTGTGTAGCTCATTTTCTGACTCTTTTGTTCCAATTAATCTTAAACCCTATTAGGGATTGAAACACAACAAACTCAACAGGACATCTTGCGGCAAATGGTTCCAATTAATCTTAAACCCTATTAGGGATTGAAACTATTTTTGCCGCTCCCATCCTTTGCGGGTAAAGTGTTCCAATTAATCTTAAACCCTATTAGGGATTGAAACATTGGTGAATTTAATGCTTGCATTTTTGCCTCCTAGTTCCAATTAATCTTAAACCCTATTAGGGATTGAAACCTGTAAAAACTCCTACAGTATCTCTATTACCGCGTTCCAATTAATCTTAAACCCTATTAGGGATTGAAACGATTTATTGCTTAGGTAAGCGGGATAAAGAGCTATTTGTTCCAATTAATCTTAAACCCTATTAGGGATTGAAACAAGCCAAGACTGAAATCGAACTAAATCTTTATTTGTTCCAATTAATCTTAAACCCTATTAGGGATTGAAACCAAATTGAACGGAAAAACGAAATTATTGCGGATAGTTCCAATTAATCTTAAACCCTATTAGGGATTGAAACACCAGATTTAAGATATCGTTGGCGGCGGTTTCGGGTTCCAATTAATCTTAAACCCTATTAGGGATTGAAACACAAATCTACTTTTTTCAAAACATTAGGGGGAAAAGTTCCAATTAATCTTAAACCCTATTAGGGATTGAAACAAGCCCTATTAGGGATACCCCGAAGCTTTTAGTAGGGTTCCAATTAATCTTAAACCCTATTAGGGATTGAAACTTACTCGATCGCTTGCGAGGCTAAGTGATGGCGGGTTCCAATTAATCTTAAACCCTATTAGGGATTGAAACCCCCAACAATTCAGGATGAGGGGGTGGTAATTGCGTTCCAATTAATCTTAAACCCTATTAGGGATTGAAACCTAAATCAGCCTCAGATTCGACAGGCTCACTGCAGTTCCAATTAATCTTAAACCCTATTAGGGATTGAAACATCGCAGGTGGGGGGGACGGAATTAATTAATAATGTTCCAATTAATCTTAAACCCTATTAGGGATTGAAACTTACTTCGGGAGATGTAGCAATTAGGATTATGCGTTCCAATTAATCTTAAACCCTATTAGGGATTGAAACATAAAAAAAGCGAAGTATTTTTACTACTTTATTTTGTTCCAATTAATCTTAAACCCTATTAGGGATTGAAACAAAGATTAAATTTTTTTTGAGCGCTGAGAAATAAGTTCCAATGAATCTTAAACCCTATTAGGGATTGAAACTGATTTAGAGAAAGGCGATCGCATAATTGCAAGTTGGGCGATGTTCCAATTAATCTTAAACCCTATTAGGGATTGAAACAGGAATAATGTCACCGCGGCCTTGAAAAAGCTGGTTCCAATTAATCTTAAACCCTATTAGGGATTGAAACCTTGATATTCAACTCGCAAAGGGGGATCTAATAAAGTTCCGTTCCAATTAATCTTAAACCCTATTAGGGATTGAAACTTTACCGTTGTCGAGCGTTGTCACCGTTGCAACCGTTCCAATTAATCTTAAACCCTATTAGGGATTGAAACTGATGATTCCTTCGGCTCGAATTTGGAATCGGCAGTTCCAATTAATCTTAAACCCTATTAGGGATTGAAACTAGATTATAAACTGCGAATAATAATAGCAATTTTGTTCCAATTAATCTTAAACCCTATTAGGGATTGAAACTCATACAGCTTCCCAGACACTATATATGGATTATCTGGTTCCAATTAATCTTAAACCGCAACATCTCAATAAATGCTGGTAAGGAAGCCGAAGTCAACCTAGAAAATGAACCCGCACTCGTGAGAAAGCATCGACTTAGGTTGCACTGAGGAAGAAAATCTGCTTTAACTAAGGATATGCTTCTTCCCATCGAGA
>NZ_JAPZQM010000152.1:0-4942 GCF_027530565.1 Microcystis sp. LE19-10.1B
TTGAGGGGGTCAATTACCTAATTTTCAGGGAAAAAGTAGCTGAATTTCCCCCTGATCACTCCCATATCTGGTACTTTTGGATTTCAAAAAAGGCTAAAAGTCTTATCCAGCAAGGTTTTTAGATTTATTCAGCAGACCCTAGTTAATTCCCGAATTTGTCAAAATTACCGCCTGTTAGTCCACTGAGCTGCCGATAAGATTAAAGAAATCGGTAAAGTTGCGGGGATCGATCGAACTGTGAAGGAAGATAGGGAATAAACGACAGAGATAACAAAGACTATGGGCAAACCGACTGGCTTTATCGAATTCCTGCGTGAACTTCCTTCCGAACTTACCCCCCTCGATCGCCTTCATAATTGGGATGAGTTTCATCTTCCCATGCCAGAAGATAAACTCCGCAATCAGGCCGCCCGTTGTATGGATTGTGGTACACCATTTTGTCACACGGGAACGCTAATTAGTGGCATGGCCAGTGGTTGCCCGATTAATAACCTGATTCCCGAATGGAATGATTTAATCTATCGAGGATTGTGGCGAGAAGCCCTCGATCGCCTCCATAAAACCAATAATTTCCCCGAATTTACCGGTAGAGTCTGCCCCGCCCCCTGTGAGGGTTCCTGTGTTCTCGGTATTCATAATCCCCCCGTTACGATCAAAAATATTGAATGTTCGATTATTGACAAAGGTTGGGAATCCGGTTGGATTACTGCCAATCCCCCCGCCATCCGTACCGGCAAAAAAGTGGCCGTGATCGGTTCCGGACCTGCTGGATTAGCAGCCGCCGACCAGTTAAATAAAGCCGGTCACTGGGTGACAGTTTATGAAAGGGCCGATCGCCCCGGGGGGCTATTAATGTACGGTATCCCCAACATGAAGTTAGATAAGGAAGAAGTCGTTCTGCGTCGTCTCCAGATGCTCGAACAGGAAGGGGTAAAAATGGTCTGTAACACGGAAGTGGGCAAGGACATCAGCAGCCAAGACCTATTAAACGAATATGATGCCGTGGTTATCTGTACCGGAGCCACCAAACCCCGGGATTTAAACATCGAAGGTCGCCAATTAAAGGGCATTCACTTCGCCATGGAGTTTCTCACCGCTAATACAAAAGCACTATTAGACGGACAACCGGGGGAGGATTTTATCTCGGCTGCGGGTAAAGACGTAGTAATTATCGGCGGTGGCGACACGGGAACCGACTGTGTGGGGACTTCCCTGCGTCATAACTGCCGTAGCGTCACCCAATTAGAGATCATGCCGCAACCGCCCCGAGAACGGGCCGCCGATAATCCCTGGCCCGAATGGCCGAAAATCTACCGTCTGGACTATGGACAAGAGGAAGCGGCCGCGCGTTTTGGCGATGACCCCCGGGTTTATACCACCACGGCGACTAAATTCGAGGGGGATAGCGAGGGCAACGTCACAGGGATTCACACGGTACGGGTGGAATGGCAACGCAACGAAAAAGGGCAGTTTATCCCCCAACCGGTAGCAGGAACAGAAAAAGTCATCCCGACGCAATTGGTTCTATTGGCCATGGGATTTTTGGGACCAGAACAGCCTTTACTCGATGATTTAGGCTTAGAAAAGGATGCCCGCAGCAATATCAAGGCCGAACACGGTCAATTTGCCACTAGCTTACCGAAAGTGTTCGCCGCAGGGGATTGTCGTCGTGGTCAAAGTTTGGTGGTTTGGGCGATTAATGAAGGTCGCGGGGCCGCCAGAGAATGCGATCGCTTTTTGATGGGGGCGACGGATTTACCTTAAACCAGTAGTTAGGGCTTGCTGAAAAAGTTTTTTGTGGGGGCAGGGTGTGGGGTGTGGGGTGTGGGGTGTAGGGTTTTACCGATTTTGAGGGGGTCAATTACCTAATTTTCAGGGAAAAAGTACCTGAATTTTCCCCCCGATCACTCCCATATCCGGTACTTTTTGATTTCTAAAAGGTCTAAAAGTCTTACCCAACAAGGTTTTTAGATTTATTCAGCCAGCCCTAGTTACTCCTGCCATTGTCCTGACTTGCTGGGGGTGCTTACCCCTTGTGATAGTCAGGGCCAAAAAGAGGCCTCAGCCATAGCCATCAAAACCCAACCGCCGGTCAAACCTTCTCAATCTGAAGAGGAGGAGGAGCGACGAAACAATTGTCCCTATTGCCTATCTAGACAATTGCTCCCTGTTTAAACCGTTGCCGCCGATGAATCAAGCACCACCTGTTCATTGGTGGGTAACTCCAGACAATAACCCGCACCGTAAACGGTTTTAATATAGCGAGGATGACGGGGATCGGGTTCTAGTTTCGTTCTCAGATGGCGAATATGAACGCGAATAGTCTCGATATCATCATCGGGATCGTATCCCCAGACCTCCTTGAGAATATCACTAGGGGAAACGGTTTGACCGTGACGTTGGAGAAGACAGTGGAGTAACTCGAATTCTAGATGGGTTAACTTGACCACACTTTCAAACCAGACCGCCTCAAAACGTTCGGGAACCAGGGTTAAAGGTCCAAAACTGAGTATTTCTGAGTGTTTAGCGGCTTGGGGAATGCGATCGGTGCGTCTGAGGAGAGCGCGTACCCTAGCTAACATTTCCTCCACCTCGAAAGGTTTGGTCAGGTAATCATCAGCACCCGCATTAAAACCTTCCACTTTATCTTGGGTTTGTCCTAAGGCTGTGAGCATCAAAATCGGGATGTCGGACGTGCGTTCATCTCGTCGCAAACGCTGACAGACAGTAAAACCATCGACTTTGGGCAGCATTAAATCCAGCATGATTAAATCGGGTTGTAACTGGACGGCCAAGGCCTGGCCTTTAATCCCGTCCTCTGCGGGATTAACGTCATAACCCGCCATCTCCAGGTTGATGGAGACTAATTCCGCGATTGCAGGATCATCATCGATTACAAGTATTCGGGGCATTACCAGAGTGTTATGACTAAGGGTTTGGGTAGGGGGTTGCTAAATGTGTTCTCGCTGACATCGCAACTAGGGCTTTGTCTCTCAAGGGCTTGAGTTTAGCACAACATAAAGAATCCTGTACTGATTATAAGCATGATTGCTAAATTCGGTTTTAATTTGTGAAATTTTGCTGATATAAGTCTCCTGAATGTTAAGAATTTCTAAGAAGTGTGAAGAATGTCGAGCAAGAATTGATATTGGCGCTAGACTACACCCTCTCTCTCAACAAGATCAACTAGGGAGCAGTTTTTCACTAATCTTTACAATTGCGCCATCTCGATCGATACCGGTTTCAACCGGCGGTCAAGTCCTGCTAGAGCTAACTTTTCTCCCTAAGCTCCCCCGGCGGCACTGTAAAAATTCTTAATAAAATTACCGATCAATTCAGTTTAATCTACCAAAATAGACGGTTTTAGTAAGCATCTGTAACGAACCCGATCCATTCCACTCATCCCAACAGGTGATCATAATATGAGCGTTAATTTATCAACTCAACTGCGAGAAGGCACGAAAAAATCCCACACCATGGCAGAAAACGTCGGTTTTGTCAAGTGTTTTCTCAAAGGTGTGGTAGAAAAAACTTCCTATCGCAAACTGGTGGCTAACCTCTACTTCGTCTATTCGGCCATGGAGGAGGAGATGGAAAAACTTCCTAGTCATCCCGTCGTTTCTAAAATCTGTTTTCCTGAACTCAATCGCAAAAATGCGCTAGAACAGGATTTATATTTTTATTATGGTCCAAATTGGCGCAACGAGATCGCTTTATCTCCCGCAGGTCAGGCCTACGTTGACCGGATTCGGGAAATCGCCACAACAGAACCCGAATTATTAGTCGCCCATTCCTATACCCGTTATCTCGGCGATCTGTCCGGGGGGCAAATATTGAAAAAAATCGCCGAAAAAGCGATGAATCTGGAAACTGGTGGCACGGCTTTCTATGATTTCAAAGATATTTCCGACGAAAAAGCCTATAAAAACCACTATCGTCAAACCCTCGACGAGTTACCGGTGGATCAAGCCATGGCCGATCGCATTGTCACCGAAGCTAACGCCGCTTTTGGCATGAACATGAAAATGTTCCAAGAGTTGGAAGGTAATCTGATCAAAGCGATCGGAATTATGCTCTTTAATACTCTCACCCGTCGTCGCACCACCGGCAGCACCGAAACTGGATTGGCTACCGCCGAATAGTAGTCAAGAAAACCTAAAAAAACGGATAATTCTAGAATTGGGGTAATGGTTAGCCTTGACATCCTCGCCGCCCTAAAAGTGCGGCGATTCCTAAACCTCACGATTTAAGTTTCTGCTTCCACCACCGTCGCATACCACAGTTAAAAAACCATGTACTGTCTTACACAGAGTCCACAGACTTTCGCCCCATTTCAGAAGCCCGATTCCCTGTGTCCCACGGTACGTTTCCAGCTAAACGCTTCTTGTACTTGTTGCGCGCGACTTTTTACCCGGCCAAGCTTTTCTGGTCGGAACCCCCTAAGCCGAGTTTTCAAGGTGCTGCGCCGTCCACTTGGTTTTCGAGACTGGCCTTTTAATTCTAAGGTAAAGCCAACCTAGAACGGCGGGGTTTCAGACCCAAAATTTCCGATGAAAAGAAAGTGAGATGCTCCCCAGTAGGGTGCGTTAGCGTAACTCACCAAAAACCTTTCTTTGTGGTGCGTTACGGCAATATTCAGAGCTTGATTTTTGCCCTAAAAACAAGGGATTGCCTAACGCACCCTACCCAACTACTAGAAGCATAACGCAATCGCAACAATGCAATCTACTTCGGTTATCGAAAATTTGGGTTAAAACCCCGTCCTTTTAGGACGGCTTTAAGCTACAATGGAAAAAACGATAACCAAGCTAAAAACTGAACCTTGACAACAGATAGTAGGGGGTTTTGTTCAGAAAAGAATTCAAATTCGGCCTTGAACGAGTAAAACTTTCTAGGAAATAAGGTTGAACATGAGATTTTTTCGACTTGTTCAAAGTGGCCG
>NZ_JAPZQM010000260.1:0-3463 GCF_027530565.1 Microcystis sp. LE19-10.1B
TATTCATAATAAATTTGGCAGAGGATTAAAGATTAGTTATTGTGACTAACTCTTTTGGTTAGAACAAGATAAACTTGAGAATCTTCGGTCAAATTTATTGACTCAAAATCAGCTATACTTAATTTAAATGAAACAGCCCTACCTTGATCAGGGGGGTGCCGATAGGCGGGGGGATCCCCCCTTGATCCCCCCTTGATAAGGGGGGTGTCTGACAACTTTTAACACCTACCTACTTACTCTTTTTGACCTGTTCCCTATTCCCTCATCGAAAGCCGACTAGCTTATGACATTTTTATTATTATTAGTTACTTTCCTATCGCTAATAATTTGGTTATATTTAATCTTAGCCAGGGGACAATTTTGGCTATCTAACCAAAAAATTAATTCTGTCACTTCTCCCTTAACAAATTATCCAAAAGTCTCGGCAATTATCCCCGCACGAAACGAAGCCGACGTTTTACCCATCAGTTTAGCTTCCCTCTTTAACCAAGATTATCAAGGCGAATTTTCCATTATTTTAATTGACGATCAAAGCAGTGATGACACGGGGAAAGTTGCCCAAAAAATTGCCGATAAATCTCATAAATCTGAACAGATAACTATTATTTCTGGACAGCCTTTAGAGATAGGATGGACGGGTAAATTATGGGCAATGAAACAGGGAATAACAGAGGCTACCGAGAAATTTGCACCCGATTATTTTCTGTTCACCGATGCTGATATTGCCCACCCACCGGATAATTTAACCCAATTAGTTACTAAAGCAGTACAAGAAAAACAAGCTTTAGTTTCCCTGATGGTGTTGCTACGCTGTGACAGTTTTTGGGAAAAATTTCTCATTCCTGCCTTTGTTTTTTTCTTCGAGAAACTCTATCCTTTTCCCCTAGTTAATAATCCTAATTCCCCGATAGCAGCCGCCGCCGGGGGTTGCATTTTAATTCGCCGAGATATCCTAGAAAAAATTGGCGGTATTGAGATTCTTAAACAAGCTTTAATTGATGATTGTTCTTTGGCGATTGCGGTTAAAAAATATCTGCAAAATCACCCAGAAAATAACGAGAGTTCCATCTGGTTAGGATTAACAGAAAGCACCTATAGTCTCCGTCCCTATCCGGATTTAGCAAGCATTTGGAATATGGTAGCCCGCACCGCATTTACGCAACTAAATTACTCAACACTTTGGTTAATTGGCACAATTTTCGGGATGTTTTTAACCTATTTAGCCGCCCCCTTGGGCTTAATCTGGGGATTGGTCTTAAAAGAAACATCAATTATCATAATTAGCGCCGTCACCTTATTACTAATCGCCCTCTCCTATAGCCCGACTTTAAGACTATATAAATTATCCCCCCTGCGGGCTTTAACTTTACCCCTAATTGCCCTCTTTTATAGTTTAATGACCGTCGATTCTGCCCTGCGTTATTGGCGCGGTCAAGGGGGGGGTTGGAAAGGGCGAGTTTATCCTAATTAGGGATTGCTGAATAATGGTAAAACCCTTTTAAAATAGGACTTTTGACCTGTTAAAATTGGAACCTTTAAAAACCCAGCATTATCCTTTTACAGTACAATAATTAGTAGTAGGGTGCGTTAGCGATAGCGTAACGCATCAAATAAATTAATGATAGATAAGAACTCTTGCAAATTAATTATATGTTATAATAAAGTTAAATTAATGATAGGTGTGGTGCGTTACGACGGATTGTTAGATTTAAGTTTAAGCAGAGATTGTCGCCGTCTAACGCACCCTACGTTTTACTTGCAACAAGGAAATAATTCATAATTTTAAGGAAGTCCCAGACAATAGAACGCCCCCCAGTAACGATAATCCTGAAAAGGCACTGCGTCGGGAGCAAATTCGTCGAGCCACTTGATCAATTCGCCGATTTTCTGATAATTGGCTTGAGCAGCATTGACGTTGGGATCCTTAGTTTGGCGCATTTGTTGCCAAGTCTGATAAGCCTGCTGATAATCGACTGTCAAACGGTCCCGCCAGTCTTTTTGGCAAGTCTCCCGCAACGCTTGACGAGCCTGATGTAGAGCCGTTAAACGTTCCTCTCCGGCCCGCCGGGCGCGATGGTACTCCCGCGAAAACAGCGCCGTAGCTAGATCAGTCACCGCCCAATGACTACTAATCACAGCACGAGCGCCCCCCAGCAGAAAGCCTGTACCTAAGCTGAGGGGTTCGTCCAGTAATTCCCGTCGCAGCTTTCCCTCTTGATCTCGGGAAGTGGCAAAACTGAGACCGGTTTCACAACAGGAGAGAAACACTTCCGACAATTCGGGAAAACGCCACAGGGGACTAAGTAAATCCCGGAGGGTGACTTTTTGCCCCCCGTCTAGGACGAGGTGGGAGTTGAGGGGATCATCGGGGCGGCTGGTGGCGTGGTGGCTGGAGAGCAAAGCCTGCAATTGTTTCAGCAGTTGCAGATAAGAGTCGGGGGTGACTGTGCGCCCCTGTAGCCGCCGTTGGCGAGGCACATTCCAGGTTTGGGCGACCCACTCACACTCTAGGGGAGTATAGGGCAAATCCTCTGTGGTGTTTTCCACAATCCCCAGGGTGTGGGGAGTGGGTTGCGATCGCTCTTGGCACAGTCCGAGAATTTTCGTACTGGGGACAAACTGAAGGCGAAAGCGATCGCCCAGTAGTTGACCTTCGGCGGTGGGTAGAAGGTCGAAGGGAATTTGGTGCAGGAACAGGTGGGGAATCAGAATTAACTCAGTGATGCCCTGGAGGTGCTGTTGGATGAGGGTATCGAATTGCAGGCGGGTTGCCAGTTCTTGCAGACGAGTGGCCATAGCTTGGTGCCACTCATGCCGACGCTGCTGGCGGGATTGGGGGGTCTCTGCTTGATTAATCGCAATGTAGGGGATAACCCAGTTGACGACCAGCCAGTTTTGCAAGTCGTTGGCGGACTCCGGGGGATTGGGAATAGTGTGGCAGTTGACCCATTCCCCGCCATCCTGGGCGGGGCGACGCAGGACAAAGATGTGGGTATGGGTGGCGGTGGTATAGAAGCTGAGGAGGGCAGTCTGGGGGGATGGAAGCAGCGCCGTTAGTTCATCGAGTCGGGGTTGGGGTTGGGGTTGCTGAAGTTGGGCGGTGATGGCATCAAAGCGGTAGAGAGCGTCCCAGGCTTGACGTTCGGCGGCTTCGGCGGCCTGGAGTTGTTCTGTGGCAAAGCTGGCGCGGGTGTTACCGATGGGGTAGGGTTGGGGTTTCTGGGTGAATCCGGGCTGGTCGAGGGGGTTTTGACGGAGTTGGGATTGGATCTGACGGCTTTCCTTAACCTGCTGATACCAGGCTTGGATCTCTGGGGGAACGCTAGGGCTGTTTCATTCTCCCATCAGAATATCAAAAGTAAAAGCGATCACTGTCAGGTAAAATGAGAAGTGAACGCGAACTTTTGAAAGATATGTTGAGCTTAATAGAAAAACTAAAACAAGTCAAGGACTTTCGGAAAGA
>NZ_JAPZQM010000284.1:0-8464 GCF_027530565.1 Microcystis sp. LE19-10.1B
TGAAATGGGGCGAAAGTCTGTGGACTCTGTGTAAGACAGTACATGGTTTTTTAACTGTGGTATGCGACGGTGGTGGAAGCAGAAACTTAAATCGTGAGGTTTAGGAATCGCCGCACTTTTAGGGCGGCGAGGATGTCAATAAAGATGAGGCTAATCCCTGCCATCTTAGGGCATACTGTGAGTGTAACGAAGCACCATATTATTCAGTTTGCTTTCCCACTCCTTCCCTAGCTGAATCTCTATATTGGAGAAGCCATAGTCATGATCGAAATGAAAGTCGCTGGAATTGCCCTAGACGCTATCACTCGCAGTCCCATTGTACTGCTGAAGGATGGTTCCGAGCGTCGCGCCCTACCTATCTACATCGGACAAGATCAGGCTAAGGCCATTATCACCGTCCTCGAACAACAAAGACCCCCTCGTCCCCTCACCCACGATTTGATCGCTAATATTTTTAAAGTTTGGGACATGGATTTAGAAAAGATTATCATCCATTCTCTCCAAGATAATACCTTTTATGCTGTTCTCTGTCTCCAGCGCGGCGAAGTCAAAAAAGAAATCGATTGTCGTCCCAGTGATGCGATCGCCATTGCCCTGCGTACCAACAGTCCTGTCTGGGTAATGGAAGAAGTGATCGCTTCCGCTTCTATCCCTGTCGATCGTGACGCGGATGAGCAGGAACGTCAAGCTTTTCGCAATTTCGTCTCCAATCTTAGCCCCTCAGACCTGATCCAACGTCACGGTGATTTTAGTGATCAGTGAAAATTCAGGAGATAGGAGATAGGGGTTTAGGGGTTTAGGGGTTTAGGGAAATTTCAGCCAAATGCTCCACTTCCCCACTTCCCCACTTCCCCACTTCCCCACTTCCCCACTTCCCCACTTCCCCATCACCCCACACCCCACACCCCACACCCCACACCCCACACCCAATACCTTCTAACTGGTAACTGATAACTGATAACTGGTAACTGATAACTGATAACTGATAACTGAATCAATGCGTTATCGACGATTTGGCCGTACTAATTGGCAATTTTCGCTGTTTTCCCTGGGGACAATGCGCTGTTTGTCCTCAGAGTCGGTGTTTACTGCAACAGTTGATCGCGCCCTAGAATTGGGGATTAATCACCTAGAAACAGCCAGAGGTTACGGTAATAGCGAAGTTTTTCTCGGTCGCTACCTGCAGCGTCAAGGAGTGCGGGAGCGGGTTTATCTGACTACGAAATTGGTCCCCACTCCCGATCGCCAAACTATGGAAAAAGCGATCGCCGAATCCCTAGAACGATTACAATCAAATTACCTCGATTGTCTAGCAATTCACGGTATTAACACCCGCGAGCATTTAAACTGGATTAAAGACCCGCAAGGCTGCATGAAAGCCGTTTTTATGGCCCAAGAAGCTGGAAAAATCGGTCATATTGGCTTTTCTACCCATGCACCCCTAGAAATTATTCTGGAGACGATCAATACAGATTTCTTCGCTTTTGTCAATATCCATTACTATTTTTTTTGGCAAAGACAGCAACCGGCGATCGCTTTAGCCCAAGCAAAGGACATGGGTGTGTTTATTATTTCCCCTGCTGATAAGGGAGGTGGTCTCCACAGACCTCCCAAGAAGCTAGAGGAATTATGCGCTCCTTTTTCACCCTTAGAGCTAAATTATCGCTTTTTATTGAGCGATCCGCGCATTACTACCCTCAGCGTCGGGGCAGCGATCCCAGAGGAATTAGAGGCAATTATTAACGTATGCGAAGGAGATCAGCCCCTAGATGCGGCAGAAATTGCCGTTTTTAAGCGTTTAGAGGCACATTTAACCGATAAATTGGCTACAGATCTATGTAGCCAATGTTATCAATGTTTACCCTGTCCCGAAAATATTAATATCCCCGAAGTGTTGAGACTGCGGAATCTGGCAGTAGCTTACGAAATGACCGATTTTGGCCAGTATCGCTATCGAATGCTGGAAAATGCTGGTCATTGGTTCCCCGGACGCAAGGCCAATAATTGTACTGAATGTGGTGATTGTTTACCTCGCTGCCCGGAAAAATTGCCAATTCCCCAGCTGCTATTTAATACACACGAACTACTTAATGGCGCACCGCAACGGAGATTGTGGTCATCTTAGGACGAAACCCGAAAAAATTTTTTTTGGGGATCGTCAAAGTGTAAAAACTATCTTAAGATTAACAGGTAAGAGAATTAACTTTCTTGAATTTAAAGAGACAGAAAACAAGAAATAGATTAAGGAGTAAAGGATATGGCACTCGTCCCCATGCGGTTATTGTTGGATCACGCGGCTGAGAACGGATATGGCATCCCCGCTTTTAACGTAAATAATATGGAGCAGATCCAAGCGATCATGCAAGCGGCGGCAGCCACCGACAGCCCCGTTATCCTACAAGCTTCTCGCGGTGCGCGCAAATATGCAGGGGAAAACTTCCTGCGTCACTTGATCACCGCCGCGGTGGAAACCTATCCTCATATCCCCATCGTGATGCACCAAGATCACGGTAATGAACCCGCCACCTGCTACTCGGCCATCCGTAACGGTTTCACCAGCGTCATGATGGATGGTTCCTTAGAAGCGGATGCTAAAACTCCCGCCACCTACGAGTACAACGTTAACGTTACTGCTGAAGTGGTAAAAGTTGCCCACTCGATCGGTGCTAGTGTGGAAGGAGAACTCGGTTGTTTAGGTTCCCTAGAAACTGGTAAAGGAGAAGCGGAAGACGGCCACGGTTTTGAAGGGGAATTAGATCACTCGATGCTGTTAACCGATCCCGATGAAGCGGTGGATTTCGTCGAAAGAACTCAAGTAGATGCTTTAGCAGTAGCCATTGGTACTAGCCACGGCGCTTACAAATTTACCCGCAAACCCACCGGCGAAATTCTCGCTATTAGCCGTATTGAAGAAATTCATAACCGCTTACCCAATACTCACTTGGTTATGCACGGTTCTTCCTCGGTTCCCGAAGATCTCCTCGAATTAATCAACCAATTCGGTGGCGCTATCCCCGAAACCTACGGTGTTCCCGTGGAAGAAATCCAAAAAGGCATCAAGAGTGGTGTGCGTAAAATCAATATCGACACCGACTGCCGTTTAGCAATTACCGCCGCAGTTCGTGAAGCACTATTCAGCAACCCGAAAGAGTTTGATCCCCGTTTCTTCCTGAAACCCTCGATCACCTATATGCAGAAAGTTTGTGCCGATCGCTATCAACAATTTGGTACCGCCGGTAACGCCAGCAAAATCAAACAAATGTCCCTCGATGATTACGCAGCCAAATATGCTAAAGGGCAATTAACCCAAGTCAGCAAAAAAGTTGTGGCTGTCTAGTAGCTGAACAATTAAGCGATCGCTTAATGGCACCGATCTAGGAGAATTTTTTGGGGTAGTTAACCATAACTACCCTCTTTTTTATGGGAATGCCTTCAAGGGAAAGAGTTGTCAGATAAGAATCGATGGCTCTCTTGGGTTTGGTGGGTAAAATGTATTCTAAGATACAGTTCCGCCAGCGAGTGAGTGGGGTGCATCTCACATTTGCGGGAATACCGACAATCAGCAATTATCAGTGACTCTTAGATGATTACAAATATATCAGCAGCTGGGTGTAAGCATCCCACCGAAAAGCTCATGCGCTCCGGGGTTTGGGTAGGGTTGATTCATGAATCAACCCTACCCAAACGGGTGGTTTGGGGGGTTCTACCCCCCAAAAGCTGGGATTGAGCGATAAAACCGAAAGTAATGCCCGATCTTAGCCGAGAGTTTCCCCGTAAAAATCCCAATTGGTAGATTTACAAAAATGAGATGCACCCAGCGAGTGGAACGAACCACAAAGACACAAAGGACACAAAGATTGATCGCTCCTATATAAGTTAAACTGATCACACAAAGAATAAGAGAGCCAATCGATTTCAGAGAAAAGACTATACTGAAAATAATCAGCAGATCAGCACTTGATTTATAAGAGAAGCAAGATGAGAAAAAAATCGTTGTGGGTGGGATTATTAGTGGGATTTTGGTTTTGTCTGACTTGGATGGCATGGACACCCACAGCAGCCGCCTTTAGCGAAGAACAAAAATTATTACTACAATCTTGGCGATTAGTCAACCAATCTTATTATGATGACACATTTAATCATCAAAACTGGTGGCAGGTGCGGGAACAATTCATCAAAAAACCCCTCAACGATCGGACGGCGGCCTATAATGCGATCGAACAGATGTTAGCCACCCTCGATGAACCCTTTACCCGTCTCCTGCGACCGGATCAATACCATAACCTACAAATTAGCACCACGGGGGAATTATCGGGGGTAGGACTGCAAATTAATATCAATCCCGACAATGGTTACTTAGAAGTAGTTGCCCCCCTTGCCGGTTCTCCTGCCGAGGCCGCTGGTTTGACTAGCCACGATCGCATTTTGTTTATTGATGGCATCGATACCACTACTTTAACCCTCGATGTAGCAGCAGCCAAAATGCGCGGGACCGCCGGAACAGAAGTTTCCTTAGTCATTCTTCCCTATCAAAAAAGTCAACCAAAAACCCTATCTTTAACCCGTCAACGGATTTCTTTAAGTCCAGTGGTAGCGGTTTTAGATAAAAATTCTAGTTCCTTGCCCATCGGTTATGTGCGCTTAAATCAATTTAGTGCTAACGCTGCCAAAGAAGTCTCGGAAGCGGTGACAGATTTACAAAAACAAGGGGCAAAGGGTTATATTTTAGATTTAAGAAATAACCCCGGTGGTTTACTGCAAGCGGGCATAGAAATCGCTCGGATGTGGATTAATCAGGGAACGATTGTTTATACGGTTAATCGCGAGGGAATTGCCGATAGTTTTGCCGCTTCTGGCAATGCTTTAACCGACTCGCCTTTAGTCGTTTTAGTCAATCAGGGAACCGCCAGCGCCAGCGAGATTTTAGCTGGAGCATTACAGGACAATCAGCGAGGGGTTTTAGTGGGAGAAAAGACTTTCGGTAAGGGATTAATTCAGTCCCTATTCGAGTTACCCGATGGGGCAGGATTAGCGATTACCGTGGCGAAATATGAAACTCCCGCCCACCATGATATTCATAAGTTAGGAATTATCCCGGATCAAGTGGTGGCACAGGAACCGATCACATATCAGGAAATCGGCACCGAAAAAGATAGTCAATACCAAACGGCAATTCAGTTTTTAAACCAGAACACCGTTTTAGCCAAAGCTTCCTAAGTGGGGTTTTCAGTTATCAGTTACCAGTTATCAGTTATCAGTTATCAGATGCGAGTTTTCAGGATTCTTCGTTACTTGGTATAGTTCGATCGGGGGGCATAAATCGACTAAATCCTTATCTGGCAAGAGACTTAATTGATTAGTTCGTTAGAGAGGGAAAACAATTAACAAAGATCGCATCAATGTCTTTATATATAAGGGTTTTATCCCTTATAGCCCCGTTTATTGCCTAAGACAAACAAAAAGAACCGTTTTCAGTTTACTGTTTACTGTTTACTGTTTACTGATCACTGAAAAAACTTCCCACACCCCACACCCGACGGCATAGATCGAACAAATTAGCCATTTTTTCCATCAATATCTAAATTAAGATGGAAACCTGTTTGATTTGAAGAGAATGCTAACATCGATTAGAATTTTCCCAGTCCGGGCTTTTCAGTCTTGCAACCTTGACTCATCCTTGATTTTACTGCCATGCAGAGATATATTCGATCGCCCCTAGCCCTAACCCTGAGTATCAGCCTCTTAGCTAATTTTTTAACCGCTTGTAATAATGCCCAAACCCCGAATAACAACGCCTCTAGTCCCACCACCACTGCCCCCGGTGATGAGGGACTAAAATTAGGAGCATTACTGCCCATTACTGGAGATTTAGCCGCTATTGGTCAAAATATGCCCGAAGCAGCCGCCCTAGCGGTAGAGACTATCAATGCCTGTGGTGGAGTCAATGGCAAACCCGTCACCCTCGTGAAAGAAGATGACCAAACCGATCCCGCCGCCGGTGCTTCAGCGATGACGAAACTAGCGGAGGTGGATAAAGTAGCCGGTGTGATCGGTTCCTTTGCCAGTAGCGTCTCAGGAGCAGCCGTCGATGTGGCGGTGAGAAAGAAAGTTATGTTAGTCTCTCCGGGTAGCACCAGTCCTGTATTTACTGACAGGGCGAAAAAAGGCGATTTTCAAGGTTTTTGGGCGCGGACGGCTCCCCCGGACACCTACCAAGCTCAAGCTTTAGCGGTCCTAGCTAAGAAAAAGGGTTTTCAAAATGTGGCCACCGTCGTGATCAATAACGATTACGGAGTCGGATTTGAACGGGAATTTGTGAGCGCTTTCGATAAATTAGGCGGCACTATCACTAATAAGCAAAATCCTGTCCGTTATGACCCGAAAGCTGCCACTCTCGATAGTGAAGCAGCGGCTGCCTTCGCTAACCAACCGGATGCTGTAGCGGCAGTCCTTTACGCTGAAACGGGCAGTTTATTACTGCAAGCGGCCTATAAACAGGGATTGACCAAAGGAGTTACCGTCCTCCTCACCGATGGGGTTTATTCGGAAGATTTCACCAAACAGGTGGGGAAAGGAACCGATGGTAAGTCAATTATTGCCGGCGCCCTAGGTACAGTCCCTGGGGCCGACGGTCAAGCTTTAAGCGCTTTTACTACTCTCTGGAAGGAAAAAACTGGCAAGGATGTCACCGCTTTTGTTCCCCATACTTGGGACGCGGCGGTTTTATTGATGTTAGCAGCCGAGGCGGCTAAATCTAACACTGGTGAAGGGATTCAAAGCAAGATTCGTGAGGTGGCTAACGGTCCGGGGACGGAAGTAACCGATGCTTGTCAAGCCATGGAAATGATTCGCAAAGGCGAGGATATTAACTATCAGGGGGCCAGTGGCAATGTGGATATCGATGAAAATGGCGATGTGGTCGGTAGTTACGATGTCTGGACTGTCAAGGATGACGGGACTCTCAAGGTTATCGATCAGGTGACACCTAATCAGTAATCAGTAATCAGTAATCAGTGATCAGGAGTCAGGAGGCGGTCGGCGGTCGGCGGTCGGCGGTCGGCGGTCGGCAGGAGGTAGGGGATAGGGTGATAGGGATTTAGGGGTTTAGGGAAATTTCAGCCAAATGCTCCACTTCCCCACTACTTCACTACCCCACTTCATAATTCATCATTCATACTTTGTGCTTTTTGTCAAAAAAACTTTTTTTTTGCAACAAAACTACACAAAAAAAAGATCATCGTTGTGGGTGAAATTGACTCATTTACCTGTCTTAATTAGGGTCTGCTGAAAAAGTTTTTCCTAGGGGCAGGGTGTAGGGTGTAGGGTGTGGGGTGTGGGGTTTTACAGATTTTGAGGGGGTCAATTACCTAATTTTCAGGGAAAAAGTCCCTGAATTTCCCCAACAGTCTTATGGGATGAAAATTCGACCGACTCCCATATAGTTTTCTAGATCAAATAAAATCTCAATCAAGCGGGTAGCACATCTTTGCCGATAGCTACTTTCATCAAAGCGATCAGGGTTTCCAATTGTCAGAATTGGCAGGGAAGCGGGTGTATTTTCTTCACGTATGGTTTGTTCCAGCGAATCAATTCCTTTCATATTTCGATTTGCTGTAATTAAAATCATCTGAGTGTTTTGAGTAAATTGCCAAACAACCCGATCACTACTATCCATCGGCAATCCAACATCCTGAAAGGTGAAGAAGCGGATGGGCAAAAGATCAAGCCATCCTTCTGCTGAGAGGGTTCCCCAGAATAAAACAACATCGCCCGTTAAGTTGTAGTCAATCAGAAAGTTCATGATTGAGATTCAATGCGTGCTTTCCACTCTTGAAGCTTCGCACGAATGGTTTCTTGACCAGGCTTAGGGGGCATCGCCGCAATCTTGGCAAATCGCTCACGATTTCGCTCTTCCCAGTATTGACGAATTTCTGTCGCTGTCTGCAAGCATTCTTGATACTCGGCTTCAACCTCAGTACAATGAGTCTCAATGTATGCTAGGGCTGAATCAATCTGTCTATCATTAAGACCAAGTTTTTCACGAATCAGCTTGGGGGGATACTGAGCCTTTAGGTAATCCATAACATCATAAAGGGTAATTCGCGTACCGGCGATTGTCAATCCACGCTCTGTACGAATAATAGCTGATTGCCCGTTGGATACCAGAACCATACTCATAACCTTCTAGAATTTCATCGAAAATTTGGGTCTGAAACCCCGCCGTTTTAGGTTGGCTTTGCTGTTAAATATTAGCATCGTTTACGAAATATATGCTAAAATATTAGACATTGAAAAAGCCAATTATTAACGATTTTAACCCAAACCCGAAAAATAGTCCCTATTTAGGCGCACATTGGGCTGTGTAAGATTAGTTGACAACAAAGCTCTCCACGAACGAACACAAGCTTGGTACGAAAAGCAAGAAAGAGTAGGCTACGCTCAAACTTCTTCAATGCTAACCGAG